>VHBD01000108.1 GCA_016872125.1 Sphingomonadales bacterium | reverse complement strand
CGAGCCTTGATGCTCCTCCTTCGAGGCCATGGGTACGCTGGGTTCAGGATTCGATGGCGCTCCAGGCTTGGTAACGGGGGCGTTGCTTGGTCCTTGGCTTGACAACAATGAGGAAATATCTTCACCTTCTTTGCCCACGATAGCAATGATGGCATCCACCGGGACGGCTTGGCCTTGCTCCACTCCGATATGAAGAAGTGTGCCCTTGACATAATTTTCCAATTCCATGGTGGCTTTGTCGGTTTCAACTTCCGCGAGGATATCGCCGGATTTGACAGCGTCGCCAACTTTTTTGTTCCAAGCGACGATGACCCCTTCGGTCATGGTATCACTCATTTTGGGCATTCGGATTATTTCGGCCATCAGCAGGGGGTTCTTGACTTTGGTAAAAAGGCTAGGTTTGAAGAAGCGCAAAATTAATTCAATAACTTAGGCCCATGGCTTTGACAACGTCTTTTTTGGATGAAATCCTTGGATTCCTGCCATCGGATGCCGTGCGATTTAACGATTTGGAAGAATTTGGCCGGGATGAGACCGATGATTATTGTTTCGAACCTGATTTGGTGGTCTTTCCGGGGTCCGCTGAGGACATAGCCCGAATTTTAGCCTTGAGCAATCGGTATAAGGTTCCGGTGACTTGCCGAGGGGGTGGAACAGGCTTAAGCGGTGGTGCATTGCCGGTACGGGGTGGTTTGGTCCTGAGCACGGATCGTCTAAACAGAATTCTTCATATCGATACGGCCAACTTGCAGGTCACCGTGGAACCGGGGGTGATTACTCAAGTGCTCCAGGAGTCGGTGGCGGAATTTGGCCTGTATTACCCACCAGATCCTTCGTCCAGGGGGACATGCACCTTGGGTGGGAATCTGGCGGAGTCGGCAGGTGGACCGCATGCGTTCAAATACGGGACTACCAGGGATTATGTTTTGAATTTGCAGGTTGCCTTGATGGACGGTTCTTTGATTTGGACAGGGGCCAATGTGACCAAATACGCCACAGGGTATCACCTTACGCAGTTGATGGTCGGCAGTGAGGGTACCCTGGGGGTGATTACCAAGGCCGTTCTGAGGTTGATCCCCGCTCCAGGGGCTGATTTACTGCTCTCAGCGCCATTTTATGATTTAGAATCAGCTTGCAGGGCCGTTTCAGCGATACAACTTGCGGGGATACGGCCATCGGCAGTGGAGTTCATGGAGAAAGAGGCCTTGGAGATGTCTGCGAATTTTCTTGGAATCAATATGCCATTTCCTTCCGACGTGGTTGCGGAATTGCTTATTGAGCTGGACGGAGACAGCTTGGATCAGCTGTATCCTCTCGCGGAACGTTTATCCGAAATTTTGGAACAAGAAGGCGCTGGCGATATTCGATTGGCTGATCAAGCGGATACCAAGGAGACCTTGTGGCGACTGCGTCGGCAAATCGGTCACGCCGTCCGGGCTCATTCCATATACAAGGAGGAAGACACGGTGGTCCCGATGTCCGCTTTGCCTTCTTTAATGCTCAAGGTCAAGGCCTTATGCTCTAAGTACGGGGTACGATCGGTTTGTTACGGGCATGCCGGTGATGGGAATATTCACGTGAATTTGCTTAAAGAGGAACACCACGACGAATACTGGAACCAAACCTTGCCCAAGATGATCGAGGAATTGTTCAAAGAAGTTCATCAATTGGGAGGTACGGTATCCGGTGAACATGGAATTGGCTGGTCGCAGAAGAGGTATATGGCCCTGGTCATGGACCCTGTCCAAATTCAGCTCATGAAGGGTATCAAAGCTGTTTTTGACCCGCAGGGTCTTCTAAACCCCGGCAAGATCTGGGAGGCTTGAATGGCTAATCACAGGCCTATCTTTGCGCCTGCTTTTCTAAAAAATCGTTATGAGTACACAAACTCTTCTTTACTTGGTGCCTCTTTGTGGGGTTGCTGGACTGCTGTTCACCTTTTGGAAGTCATCATGGGTGGCTGCCCAAGATCCTGGGGATGCCAAAATGCGTAAAATTGCCGGGCATATTGCCGAAGGCGCTATGGCCTTCCTCAAAGCCGAGTACAAGATTCTTGCTGTTTTTGTGGCCTGCGTGGCTGTTTTGTTGGCGCTGACCAGTCCTGAGACCTCCTCTCCATTGGTTGGTTTCGCCTTTGTGGTGGGTGCGCTTTGTTCAGGCCTGGCCGGGTTTATCGGTATGCAGGTGGCCACCAAAGCCAATGTTCGTACGGCCAATGCCGCCCGTACAGGCTTATCCAAAGCCCTCGAAATTGCCTTTGCGGGCGGTTCGGTCATGGGCATGGGGGTTGTTGGTCTGGGCGTTTTGGGCTTGAGCCTTTTGTTTATCTTTTTTTCGGGGCAATTCGGGGTAGATGACCAGGCCTCGGTGAATAAAGTTATCACGGTGATCACCGGTTTTTCGTTTGGTGCTTCGTCGATTGCCCTCTTTGCCCGCGTTGGCGGTGGTATCTACACCAAGGCAGCCGACGTTGGCGCTGACCTGGTTGGTAAGGTCGAAGCCGGGATCCCGGAGGATCATCCCTTGAACCCGGCAACCATTGCTGATAATGTCGGTGATAATGTCGGTGATGTGGCCGGTATGGGAGCCGACCTTTTTGAATCGTATGTGGGTTCCATCGTGGGGACCATGGTCTTGGGTGCTGCCTTTATGGCCGGTGGCTTTGCCGATCAGTTCAACGGTTTGTCCGGGGTTCTGTTACCTTTGGTCCTTGCCGGTACCGGAATTCTGATGTCCATCCTGGGGACATTTTTTGTTAAAACCCGCGAAGGGGGCGATCCTCAAAAGGCCTTGAACATGGGTGAGTTTCTTTCGTCAGGACTCATGATTGTGGCCTCCTATTTTATAATTACGTGGATGCTGCCCGCCGAATGGTGGTTCCAAGATCCTTTGTACGCTTGGGATGATCCAGTACGTGGTAATCATTACACCGCGATGGGTATTTTTTATGCTACCATCATCGGTTTGGTTGCCGGTGTTCTCGTAGGTCTTATCACCGAATACTATACCGGTACAGGTAAGAAACCTGTTTTGTCCATTGTTCGTCAGTCCTCTACGGGAGCAGCGACCAACATTATTGCTGGCCTTGGGGTGGGTATGATGTCCACCGCAATTCCTATTTTGTTGATTGCAGCCAGTATTATCGGGGCCTTTCATTTTGGGGGTTTGTACGGTATTGCTATTGCTGCCGTAGGGATGTTGGCCAATACTGGTATTCAATTGGCGGTGGATGCTTACGGCCCTATCTCGGATAACGCCGGGGGTATTGCTGAAATGAGCGAATTACCCAAGGAGGTTCGTCAACGTACCGACAAACTGGACGCCGTAGGGAACACAACGGCTGCGATTGGTAAAGGTTTTGCCATTGCATCGGCGGCCTTGACGGCTTTGGCTTTGTTTGGAGCCTACATGTCTTCGGCGGGTATTGCAAGTATTGATATCTCCAAGGCCAATGTGATCGCATGCTTATTTATTGGTGCCATGTTGCCCTTTGTTTTCTCGGCGATGGCGATGGGTGCCGTTGGACGCGCAGCCATGTCCATGATCGAAGAAGTGCGTCGTCAGTTCAATACCATCCCAGCCCTTAAGTCCGCCTTGGATGCTATGCGTCGTAACGGGGACAAAGAGCTTAAGGACTGGTCCGCCGAAGACCAAGCGATTTTCCAAAAGGCCGATGGGGTTGCGGAGTACGGAAAATGTGTTGAGATTTCGACCAAAGCCGCCATTCGCGAAATGGTTCTGCCTGGTTTATTGGCCGTTGTGGTTCCTGTGGTGGTGGGTTATATTTTTGGAGCTGAGCCTTTGGGGGGTATGTTGGCCGGTGTTACGGTCTCCGGGGTTTTGATGGCGATTTTCCAATCCAATGCCGGAGGCGCCTGGGATAATGCCAAAAAGATGTTCGAAGAAGGCGTGGATATCAATGGCAAAACTTATTATAAAAAATCCGATCCGCACAAAGCAGCCGTGGTGGGTGATACGGTGGGTGACCCCTTCAAGGATACCTCCGGACCTTCTCTGAATATTTTGCTAAAACTCATTTCGGTGGTGGCCCTCGTCATGGCTCCAGCCTTGGTGGACCAAGACAAAGTCAAGTCGGCCGTGATGCAGGAACCTGCCGCAATCGAAGCTGTCGAGGGCATGGAAGCCCCTGCCGAAGAAATTCCTGCCTCTGAGCAAGCGGCTCCGGCCCAATAAGTTTTTCGGCTCCAATAGCCACTTCGAAAGCCTAAACAACCAACGGGTCTTGCCTCCAAAGCAAGGCCCGTTTTTTTTTGGCGGGCAGGGGAACGGAATAAGGGGAGCGGATTTAGGGGAAGCGATGCGGAGGGTGAAGCAATTGGGTGGTCGAGAAATTAAAAAAGTCCCCCCAATTCGGTTTCGATTTTGAGAAGGATTTGACCAAAATCTTCGGGCTTATCTGCAAAATTGATTTGATCCACGGGGATAATCAGCAACTTGCCATCGGTATATCCCTCAATCCATGCTTCGTAACGCTCGTTCAGGCGTTTGAGGTAATCCAATCGAATATTATCCTCGAAATCTCGGCCTCGCCTTTGGATTTGACGCACCAAGGTTGGAACCGATGCCCGCAGGTAAATGAGCAAATCCGGTTTCTGCAGGTGGCTGCTCATGGCTTCAAAAAGTCGGGTATAATTTTCAAAATCTCTGCTGCTCATAAGCCCCATGGCATGCAGATTCGGGGCAAAAATATGGGCATCCTCGTAAATCGTTCTGTCCTGTACCGTGTTATGGACTTTGGCGAACATCTCACGGTTTTGTCTGTAGCGGGAATTCAAGAAATAAATCTGCAGGTTGAAGGACCAACGCTGCATGTCTTCGTAGAAGTCGTTGAGGTAGGGATTTTGATCGACCTCTTCAAAATGAGGTTCCCATCCATAATGCTGGGCTAACATTTCGGTGAGGGTGGTTTTACCGGACCCGATGTTTCCTGCGATGGCGATATGCTTGCTCATTTCTAATCTGCTTGACTTGGTGACGAAGATAATCCTAATTCATAGCAAAAGAACACTCTTTTAAGGCCAACTTAAAAACCCATCAGGCTTCTAACTTCCTGCAAGGTTTTTTGGGCGGAGGCTTTGGCTTTGGCCGCGCCCGAACGACGAATTTCCTCCAATTCCGAGGGCTTGCTTTGTAGGTTCAAAATGTTGTCGCGAAATGGGGCAAGGTATTGGATCATATCCTCGGCCAATTGTTTTTTGAGATCACCATACCGTATGCTGCAGTCGGCGAAGGCGTCCCTGAATTGGGTAACGATTTCGTGAGTTGAAACGATCTCCAACAGTTGAAACAAATTGGCCACTGCCCCTTCTGGGGTTGAACCGGAAATGCG
>VHBD01000107.1 GCA_016872125.1 Sphingomonadales bacterium | reverse complement strand
ATATCGCGGAATTCCGAGCGGGCCACCATTCCATCGGATTTGAAGCCGATGTTTAGAATGACATCTCTTTCCGAAATACCGGCGACGATGGCTTTGACCAATTCATTGCTTTGGACCTGGTTAAGACTCACGGAGTACATGGACTCCATTTTGCTCCTTTCTTCGGAACTGTAGTTACTATATTTCCCGGATCCTGAGCCGCTCGACCAATCGAAATCAGCCATGGGTGCTGCGGATGCCGAGGAGGTAGAATTGGGGTTAAGTGTTTGTTTTTCAGTCATTTATGTGGTTTCCTTCCTGCTTTGGTTAAAAGCGAGCGCAAAGATAACCCGAATCCTTCCATTTGGGCCATTAGCAATGCAAGGAGCTGAAATCTGACCTAGGAAGGAACACGCCAGAACCTTCAAAATTATCTGCAATTTAAGTCATTTTGGCGGTTAATTGCGGGTATATCAGCCAAAATGACTGAATTCCTCGAGCGATTTTGTGGCAAATGCCATGGCAAGGGATTTGAGGTGAATTGGGCATGAACACCGATAAATTCACCGACAAAGTCAAACAATGCCTGCAGGAGGCCCTTCAGGGCATGGAAGCAGGGCGACAAGATTCCATTCAAACACCCCACCTTTTGGAGGCCTTGTTCGAGGTAGACGAGGCCTGGATGCGCAGCTTGGTTCAAGGGTTCCCCAACAAAGCGGATGAAATTCGTCGCCAAAACTTAGCGAACCACCAAGGGCTCCCCATCAGGCCAGCATCCAAAACACCGCATGATGCGCCCGTTCGCCTGGATTCTCTAGCCAACCAAGCATTGATTCGCGGACTTGCCCATAGCCAGGCCATGGGGGATCAATACTTGGGCGTGGAGCATTTGCTGATGGGCCTTGCCGAAAATGCCGATTCAACTGGCGAGCTTTTGCGCAACAACGGATTAAGTTCTACCTTTCTTCACGGCCTCTTTCTTAAATATCGCAAAGGACAAACCATCATGGAAGCATCCAAAGACTCCCAATACCAGGCCCTGGCTAAATATGCCCGTAATCTCAATGCCCTGGCTGCCGAGGGCAAACTGGACCCGGTCATTGGCAGAGATGAGGAAATTCGTCGTGTCATTCAGATTTTGACCCGACGAACCAAAAACAACCCCCTCCTTATCGGAGAACCGGGGGTGGGCAAAACCGCCATCGCCGAAGGAATTGCTCAACGCATCGTGAAAGCCGATGTCCCGGAGACGCTTAAAAGCAAGGAGGTTTATGCCCTGGACATGGCCGCATTGGTCGCGGGTGCCAAATACAAAGGTGAGTTTGAACAAAGGCTCAAAGCTGTGATTCTTGAGGTCACCCAAAGCGACGGTCAGGTCATCTTGTTCATTGACGAAATCCATACCTTGGTCGGTGCCGGAGGTGGGGAGGGCGCCATGGATGCCGCCAATATTCTCAAACCGGCTTTGGCAAGAGGAGAACTTCGAGCCATCGGTGCAACGACCTTGGACGAGTACCGGCTTTACTTCGAAAAAGACAAAGCCCTGGAGCGCAGATTCCAGCAAGTCTTGATCGAAGAACCGGACCGTGCCGATGCCATCAGTATCCTGCGCGGGCTCAAAGAGCGGTACGAAAATCACCATCGCATCCAAATCCGTGACGAAGCCATCATAGCCGCCGTGGATTTGTCCGAACGCTATATCCCGCATCGTTTCCTTCCGGACAAGGCCATCGACCTGGTGGATGAAGCCGCCTCCCGCCTTCGCATTCAAATTGATTCCATGCCCGAAACGCTGGACGAACTCAACCGCAAACTCATGCAACTCGAGATCGAAAAAGAGGCGATGCTTCGCGAAAATAATCAGGACAAAGTCCAGGCCCTGGAAATGGACTTGAACAAAATCCGGAAAGAAGCCGAAGACCTCACCCAGCGTTGGCAGGGTGAAAAAAAGGTGGTGGAGCAAATCCAACAATGCAAACTCAAATTGGAACAACTCAAGCTGCAAGCAGAGCAAGCCGAACGAACTGCGGACTACGGTCTGGTTGCAGAGATTCGTTATGGAAGAATGAAAGCTGTTGAGGACGAGCTCAGGACCTATTTGGAACAACAGAAAAATACCGAAGGGGAGGGCAAACTCCTGCGCGAACTCGTTGAATCCGAGGATATTGCCGAAGTTGTTGCCCGATGGACCGGAATTCCTGTGCAGCGCATGTTGGAAACCGAGAAAACCAAGTTGCTGCATTTGGAAGCGGAATTGCATCACCGCGTGATTGGCCAAGAACAGGCCGTCCGAGCGGTAGCCGAAGCGGTGCGACGAAGCCGATCCGGCTTGCAAGATGAGGGCCGCCCTGTGGGCTCTTTCCTTTTCATGGGACCCACCGGCGTTGGCAAAACCGAATTAACCAAAGCCCTAGCACTACTACTCCTCAACGATGAGCAAGCCATCGTCCGTATCGATATGAGCGAATACCAGGAGAAGCACAGCGTCTCTCGACTCATCGGTTCACCCCCGGGTTATATCGGGTACGAACAAGGCGGTCAATTGACCGAAGCGGTCAGACGCAGGCCCTATTCCATTGTGCTGCTGGATGAAATTGAGAAGGCCCATAGCGATGTGTTCAACCTTCTCCTTCAGGTCTTGGATGAGGGCCGCCTCACCGACAATCATGGACACACCGTGAATTTTCGCAACACCATCCTCATCATGACCTCCAACCTTGGGGCGGACATGGAAATGGGCGATGACTTGGGCTTGGACCCTACGACCCCCACCCACCTGGATGCCCTGCTGAGAACCCGCTTCCGGCCTGAATTCATCAACCGCATCGACGAAGTAGTGGAATTTCATCCCCTAGGTCCTGAACATTTGCGATCCATCGTGACCTTGCAACTTCGTGAATTGCAGAATCGATTAATGAGCCGTCAGGTACAGCTGAGCTACACCGATGCCGTGGTGGATTTCCTGGCCCGTCTCGGGTACGACCCTGCTTACGGCGCAAGACCCCTGAGGCGCCTTATCCAAAAAGAGGTCGTTAACCGCCTGTCCAAGGCTTTGATCAGCGGCGAAGTCCATACCCCGGACGCCATCTTGCTGGATTGGTTTGAAGAAAGCGGCTTGGTCGTCCTGCCCAGCTCTTCGGTAAGTTTAGAAAGCCTGGGGCAATAAATCCTCCTGTCCAAATTTGTGGCATAATTATTGCAGTGATCAGGGTTTGGAACGAAATTTACCCTAACCCCTTAGACCCGCCATGAGCATGTACGAAGACGATTCCGAGTTTATTCCCATCATGTCCTTCAACGAGGACGAAGACAGCTCCTTGGCTGAATTGTACCATCAAGCAATTCCTATACTGCCCCTGCGCAATACCGTCCTATTCCCAGGGGTTGTAATCCCCATCACGGTTGGCCGGGACAAGTCCATCAAGCTAATTCGCGAAGCCAATAACAAAACCAAGACCATTGGGGTCATGTCCCAACGTGATACCTCGGTCGAGGATCCAGGTGCTGAGGACTTGCACCCTATTGGAACTTTGGCCAAAATACTCAAAATGCTGCGCATGCCCGATGGCAATACCACGGTCATCATTCAAGGGCGTCAACGTTTCGAGCTCAAGGAGGTAGTCAAGACGGAGCCCTACCTCAAGGCCCATCTGACCCCGAACCCGGATGTTCTGCCCAATCCCAAGAACAAAGAATTCAACGCCTTGATATCAACTATCAAGGATTTGGCCCTGCAAATTATCCAGCTCTCCCCCAATATTCCCAGCGAAGCGGCCCTGGCCCTTCGTAACATTGAAAGCCCAGCTTTTCTGGTCAATTTTATTGCCAGTAACTTGAATATTGAAGTAGGTGAAAAACAAACCTTGCTGGAAATACACGATCTGCACGAACGTTCGACTAAGGTCCTGGAATACTTGAACAAAGAGCTACAGCTCTTGGAACTCAAAAATCATATCCAGTCCAAAGTCAAAACTGATTTGGACAAACAACAGCGGGAGTACTTTTTGCATCAACAACTCAAAACCATTCAAGAAGAATTGGGTGGAGCAACTCCGGATTTGGAAGTCCAAAACCTCAAAGAGCGCGCCAAATCCAAAAAGTGGAACGAGGCAACGCGAAAGCATTTTGATAAAGAGGTGGACAAATTGCTGCGCATGAATCCAGCTGCCGCCGATTACAGCGTGGTTCTGAATTATGTGGAGCTTCTGTTGGATTTGCCTTGGGACATGGTCAGCAAGGACCGCTTTGATTTGAAAAGGGCTCAGAAAATTTTGGATAACGATCATTACGGTCTCGAAAAAATCAAAGACCGCATTTTGGAATACCTCGCGGTGCTCAAACTCAAGTCCAATATGAAAGCCCCTATCCTGCTTTTGGTGGGACCTCCAGGGGTTGGCAAAACATCGCTCGGTAAAAGCATCGCCAGAGCTTTGGGCCGCGAATACGTGCGCATGAGTTTGGGGGGCGTTCACGACGAAGCTACCATCCGCGGTCATCGCCGAACCTACATTGGCGCCATGCCAGGCCGGATTATCCAAAGCATCAAAAAAGCCGGTTGCTCCAATCCGGTTATGGTCTTGGACGAGATTGACAAGGTGGGGCAAGATTACCGGGGGGATGTTTCATCCGCCTTGCTTGAGGTTTTAGACCCCGAACAAAACAACGCCTTCTTTGACCATTACCTGGAATTGGATTACGACCTCAGCAAAGTTCTTTTTATTGCAACCGCCAACAGCCTGGCCCCCATACAACCCGCCTTACTGGATCGTATGGAAATCATCGAGATTAACGGTTACACCCTCGAAGAGAAAACTGAAATTGCCCGCAAGTATCTGATTCCCAAGCAACTGGAAGCACATGGCTTGGATCGCAACGATTTGCGCATCCCCCCCGCCATGGTCCGGCATTTGATCGAAGCCTATACCCGGGAATCGGGGGTTCGTTCCTTGGACAAAAAAATCGCATCCTTGGTCCGCGGATACGCCAAACTCAAGGCCCTGAAAGAACCCTACGAAGTGCTAGTAGACCAGGAGAGCACCGCCCGCATTTTGGGGGTTCGCCAATTTGAGCCTGAACTCTACGAAAACAACCACCATGCAGGTGTTGTTACGGGATTGGCCTGGACTTCGTCGGGTGGGGATATTTTGTACATCGAAAGCAGCCTAAGTCAAGGCAAAGGTCGGATGAACATCACGGGGAATTTGGGCGAGGTGATGAAAGAATCAGCCAGCATTGCCCTGGCCTATATCCGATCGCATGCCGGCGATTGGAATATCAAGCCCGAGCTCTTTGAACATTCGGATATCCATATCCACGTCCCCGAAGGCGCCACCCCCAAGGACGGGCCTTCCGCCGGGATCACTATGTTGACCTCCCTTTTG
>VHBD01000106.1 GCA_016872125.1 Sphingomonadales bacterium | reverse complement strand
GAAGCGGTGGGGCCAACCACCAAAAGGATTTGGGGTAGGGATAGACCTGCGCCAGGGGCAGGCTCAGTAATCGTCTTGGTCATAATCACCGGAGCGACCTCGTCCTCCGCCACGGTAATCGTCGTCGTCTCCATCTTCGTCATCCTCATCATCCCGATCTTGGTCGTCATCGTCGTCGTTATCCGACAAACCTGAATCCGAGTCATCATCCAACACAAAGCCGTCCGGGATTTCGGAGGCTGTGCCAGCGCCAGCCAAATCAAGTGAGGAGGATTTACGGGATTTACCCATGGACTCGATTTGTTCAAAGAGTTGATCCTCTTGCATATCCTCGGGATCGGGCTCCTGATCTTCATCGGAATTGACCGCAGGGACCGCTGCGGCTCCTGTTGCAGGGACCGAAGACGGCGAGCCAGGTTTGGCGGTCGAGGCGGCTTTGGGATTGTATTGTTTGGGAGCTTCACCCTCTGCCTTTGCGACACGGGGCAAAACCACGTCAGCGGAAGCCAGTGCTCCTACAGCGACCAATTCGAGCAGAAAGGCCCAGGCATCTTCGTTGGATTGATAGATGTAAATGAAGCGTTGATGTGGGTCGTCGATGTATTGGCTAAGCTTGGTGGAAATCATCGGGATCCCGTTGCTCGTTAGGCTGTAGGGCATGTCCTTGAAGGCAATTTCGTCCTCCATATGCCATAGGTCATCGCTGTAGAAAAAAGATGCCGGGTGTTTGAGGTCAAAACCAAAGGCCTTGAGGATGGCAAAGTGCAAATCCTCGAAACTATGACTTGCCTTGACTTCGATTTCCCTGTAAAGATCCTCGTAATCTTCGATAATGACCTTGAAGCGGTAAACGGACATAAGGGTTGTTAAGGGGTGGCGAAGTGGGTCTTAGAAGGTTGCTAATTTCAAGAAGGAAACTCGTTTTGTCAATACCTCAGTGAAATCAAACTTGGTGGGTATTCGAGGGTGGAATTTGGACCTGGAGCCCAAGTTCTTGGCCCAGGCGAAGCATCAATTGGGTGGCTTGTTCCGGGTCGTTTTCGATAGCTCCATCCAGGATGGCTTGACGGATTTTGTTCTTGATGAGCCCAACTTGTCGGCCGGGTTCCAAACCGAAGGTGGCCATGATTTCGGCACCGCCCAGCGGTGGTTGCCAGAGCCGCATGCGGTCGGCCTCGCTAACTTCCCGTAAACGACGGTCAAGGTCCTCAAAGTTCTGGAGGTAACGTTTGACCTTGGTTTCGTTCTTGGAGGTGATATCGGCTCGGCACAGTTCCATTAAATCGTCGATGTCTTCGCCTACCTCGAACAAAAGGCGGCGCATGGCCGAATCGCTGACTTTGGATTTGGTAAGGGCGATGGGTCGCAAATGAAGGCGTACCAGGTTTTGGACCTTGGTCATGGTGCTGTCCAAAGGCAATTTAAAGTGACGAAAGATGTTGGGCACCATACGGGCACCCAATTCTTCATGGCCATGAAAGGTCCATCCCACACCGTCTTCGAACCTTTGGGTTTGGGGTTTGGCGATATCGTGGAGTAAAGCAGCCCATCGAAGCCACAAGTCTTCGGAACGTAACACCAAATTTTCGACCACTTGCAGGGTATGGTAGAAATTGTCTTTGTGGCCCTTGCCTTGGACAATTTTGACCCCTTGAAGGCGGGTTAATTCCGGGAAAATCAGGGCCAGCAGACCGGTGTCGTAGAGGAGGCCCAAGCCTTTGGCCGGACGTTGGCTGAGCAGAATTTTGTTGAACTCTTCAGTGATTCGTTCCATGGAAACGATGCGAATGCGTTCGGCACCGCGCGTGATAGCAGCCAAGGTTTCGGGATGCACCTCGAAGCCGAGTTGAGCGGCAAAGCGTATCGCCCGCATCATGCGCAATGGGTCGTCCGAGAAGGTAAGGTCCGGTTCCAAAGGGGTGATGAGAATACTGTCCTCCAAGTCTTGGATGCCTTGAAAGAGGTCGATCCATTGACCAGGCTGGGGGTACAATTCGTAGGCCAGGGCGTTGACGGTGAAATCTCTACGGGACAAGTCATCTTCCAGGGTTCCGTCGGTCACAACAGGCTTGCGGCTGTCGCTGTGGTAGGATTCGCGACGGGCCCCCACGACTTCGAAATGCATCTGCTCCGTCTCGATCATGGCCGTGCCAAAGTTCCTGAACATATGCACCTTGGGTTGGCCCTTCAAGTCCTTGGCCCATTCGCCGGCAAAATCGGGGCCGTTGCCCACCACCAACAAATCAATATCCTTGATGGGACGGTGCAACAAGGCATCCCGTAACACTCCCCCAACCAGGTAACAAGGCATATTCAGCCGGGCAGCTGTTTGCGAAGCGGTTTGAATCGCAGGTAGGTTCAGAATGGCGTCCAGTCCGATCAGGTTCATGGTTTGGAAGGGCGGCGAATTTAAGGAATAACCCGGTAAATTCCCGTGATGGTACCCTGCTTCGACCGCGTCTTCGGATTTAGAAAGGCAAGGGACAATCGGGTGACTTTGATGGATGGCATTTCCTGAAGGGGTTCGACCCTCATGCCCAGGGAGCGAAGGGAGTCCGCACAAGACCTGGAAGCATAAACGGTATAGGAAATTCCAGCAGTAGCGGAATCCGCGGACCATTCGGGGATCACCCTGTGGGTGTAAAAGTGCAGGGCATGGATGGACTCGTTGTCGCAACCTATTCGTTGAAGCCTGGGAGCGATGCCTTGATCGACAGACCATCGACCAAGGCGGCTGGAGCCCTGGTAGGCCATGAGTTTGGGATAAAAGAAAGCATTCAAAACCAGCAGGGACAGGAGCAGGGCCGAAGTCCCCATCCACAAGGCGTTGCGACGGCGAAGTGCCCAGGAAGTGGCAAGGCCTAGGGACCCTATCAGGGTGGCCAGTGGAAATCCGACCCAGGCGTAATCCACCCCTATGCAGAAAAGCAATCCTAACAGGCTCATGAGTTTCCAAGGAACCGTTTGGAAGGGACGAGGTGGGAGAGCCTGAATCCACCATTGGGTTATCAAGAGGGTTTGAAATGGCCAGAGGATATAAACGTAATGGGGTAACTGGAATTTGCTGATGCTGAGCCCCACCACCAACAAGGTCCAGGCCGTCAGGCTCATGGAGGATAATTCTCGGTTCCGCGATGGGTTGCGAAGGGCCCAAATAAGGGCCGAGGGCAAGAAGACAACCCAAGGCAGAAAAGACCATAACAAATTGTGAAGAACAAAGCTATAATCCGCGCGATAGGCCCAGGGGTTTTCCCCGGTGATCCTTCCAAAGTTCTGTGTCCATAAAAAATAGCGTATCCCTCGATCCCAACCCCATTGCTGGTAGAGGCCCCAGAGCCAAGGAAGGAGGATGAGGATCATAAGGCCCAAACCGCCCCAAAAGGAGGCTCGCTTCAGGATGCGGTAATCGCTGTTCCAGAGGGCATGACCGCCCAAGGCAGCCGTGAGAGCCATGAAGGCCAAGGGGCCTTTGGCCAGCATGGCCAGGCCAAGAAAGGCAAAGGCTAACATGGCCGGCGTCCAAGCTCCTGTTTTTTTCCAAACCTGGGATTGCCAACCGGCCAAGGAGACCAAAGCCACGAGTAGGGTGTCGGTACGCACATCCTGCAGCATCAGCCCCATGCCAATATTGGCCCCGTAGAAGGCAAGGGCAGGCCAGAATGCCGAGCGTCCCAGCAACTCGCAGGCCCAACGACCCATGGCCCAAATGCCCAGTAGGCCAACGATGACGGAGATGATTTTGGCGCCGGCATTGGTCGCCCCCAGCACCTTGGTGCCGAGGGCGGCGGCCCAGAACACCAAAGGCGGTTTGTCGGGATAGCCCCTGGATTGGTACAGGGCCCCGTGCTCGTGCAGCTGCACCCATTGACCGGTCTCGTTCATCTCCTGTCCCATGGAGGCGTACTGGGCCGCGTCGACCTCCATGAGGTCGACCCCAATGCCCGCAATCACCGTACCCACGGCCAACAAAGCCAGCCAAAGTCCGGCGGCGTATCTGCTCATCGCGAAGAAACCTTGGCCCAACTGTTGTATTTCAAAATGCAATAAATGGCCCTGAAGCCGTCCTTCCAATTGATTTTCTTGCCTTCGGCATAGGTGCGGCCGTAATAGGAAATGCCCACCTCGTAAATACGGATCCCAGGAATGCCCGCCAAAGCCGCTGTCACCTCCGGTTCAAAGCCAAATCGGTTTTCTTGAAGCCTCAGGCCTTGAGCTACCGAAGTCCGCATCATCTTGTAGCAGGTTTCCATGTCCGTTAGGTTCAAGTTCGTCAAGGCGTTGCTAAGGAAGGTCAGAAACTTGTTGCCCACCGTATGCCAAAAAAACAAAATTCGGTGCGGTTTGCCCCCCATGAAACGCGAACCGTACACCACATCCGCCTTGCCTGCCATCAAGGGGGCTAGCAGAACTTTAAACTCCTCGGGGTCGTATTCCAGGTCTGCATCCTGCACCACCAAATAGTCCAGCGAAGCCAAGGCGATGGCCTGCCGAATGGCTGCACCCTTGCCTTGATTACGAGGGCAATGCAGAATACGCAGGGGTAATTCAGGATGCCTGCTCGCAAAATTATCCAAAAGGGCAGGGGTCTTATCGGTGGAGCAATCATTGACCACAATGACTTCTTTGCTCATATTATCAGGTAATTGTGTTTGAAATAAAAGTTCCAAAATCGAAATAATGGTCTGCTCCTCGTTGTAGGCAGGAACCAAAATACTGAGGCCTGAAGGCATGGACTATCTTTAAAGGTGACGGGTAAGCTTTGACAAAAAAGCCGAAGGGATTTCGGGGCTTCAACTTGCAAATTCCACGCAAATCAAACCAAAAATATCCTTGCGGGGACACTTGGCCTTTACTTTGCCTCCGAAAATTCCTTTATGGCCAAAAACCTTTTGATTGTCGAATCCCCTGCAAAGGCCAAAACCATTGGTTCGTACCTGGGGGAAGATTTCTTGATAAAATCGTCCTATGGGCATATTCGGGACCTGGTCAAAGGCAATCATGCTGTCAAAGTGGAGGAGGGATATGCCGCCATCTATGCTGTACCTGACGATAAAAAGGCCATGGTCGCCGAACTCCGCAAATTAGCCAAAAAAGCCGAGCTGGTCTGGCTGGCATCGGATGAAGACCGCGAGGGAGAAGCGATTGCATGGCATTTGCAAGAGGTCCTGGAATTGCAAGAGGCCAAAACACGACGCATTGTTTTTCATGAAATCACCAAGCCGGCCATCACCGCAGCCGTAGCCAATCCCCGTCGCATCGACCAGGATTTGGTCATGGCCCAGCAGGCCCGTCGCATCCTCGATCGCTTGGTCGGCTTCGAATTATCCCCTTTGTTATGGCGCAAAGTCAAGCCATCGCTCTCC
>VHBD01000105.1 GCA_016872125.1 Sphingomonadales bacterium | reverse complement strand
GATCCAAGGCCTGCAGGTCCAATGCTCCTGCATCGTTAAGGGGAACAATTTGAAGCGTTGCGCCGCTGCGTTGGCAGAGCATTTGCCAGGGAACCAGGTTGGCATGATGTTCCATCGCCGAGACGAGGATTTCGTCTCCTGATCCTATGAATGTGGTTCCCCAGCTGTTGGCCAAGAGGTTAATGGCTTCGGTGGTTCCTTTGGTGAAGACGATTTCATTTGCGGAACGGGCAACAATGAAATTGGCCACCTTGCGTCGTGCATCTTCGTAGGCCTCCGTGGCCATTTGGCTCAAGTGGTGTACCCCTCGGTGGACGTTGGCGTAGGATGTGCTGTAGAAATTTCGCTCTGCATCCAGAACAGCCATGGGTTTCAGGGTGCTGGAGGCATTGTCGAGATAAACTAAATCATGCCCATGCACCTTGACCAATAACTCAGGAAACTCATCCCGAAAAGGCGAGTCCCGCGAAGCAGAAGGTTTCAAATCCGTCATCACCATTCCAGCTGATCCAAGTGGGTTATTACCTTGGTGCGTATACCTTCATCTTCCAGCTGATCAACGATTTCCATGGCAAAGGCCAGGGTAAGCATCCTTTGTGCTTCTTCGAAAGAAAGCCCACGGCTTTGCAAATAAAAGATGGATTCGGTGTTAAGCTTGCCCATGGTTGCGCCATGGGAGCATTTGACGTTATCGGCAAAGATCTGCAATTCAGGTTTGGCGTTGACCTTGCCGGAGCGTAAATTCGGCTTCGAAGGTTGACCCTGTACCAAAGACGCCGGATCCAACATCAAATTGCTGCTGCGTTGATAGGCGTTGGTTTGTTGGGCATGAGGTTCTACCCTCAAAACACCGTTAAATATGGTGGTGGAATTGGGCGCAGCAATGGCTTTATAGTGTTGATGGCTGTTCCCTTCCAGGGCATGATGCTGAATTCTGCTGTATTGGTCGAGATGTCCTCCCCCGAAGGCCACACTTAATCCCAGCAAAGTGCTGGAACAACGATCCCCCTTTTGCTGAATGTGAATGTTGTTGCGAATTATTCCGGAACCCAAGGAGATGGTTTGAACCTCGAGGTTGCTCTCTCCTTCTTGCAGAGCATCGATTTGGTGTACAAGGGCTTTGCCCGTGGGGCAATGAAAGAGGCGGATCAATTTCAGCTTCGCGCCTCGGCCTAGGTGAACCTGCAGGTGGTGCAAATTCATTTTCTCAACAGGGGTATTGTCGCTTTCTTGCGGGGCGCTTCTTTCGGCGTTATTCACTTCAGGCCTCCCTTCATCAAATTCTTCGATAAGGGTGAGCTGTGCCCCTTCATCCACTTGAATTTGGTGGGTAAAGCCCGACCAACCTGCGGTCACCGAAGGGGCGTGCGATAATCGAAGCGGAGCATCGCAGGTGGTCCCGGCAGGGATATGGGCATGCCACCCACCATGCCTTGCGGCATGAATCAACCCGCTGAGCTCATCGAATGCGGGGAAGAGCGGCTCGGCGTTGTGCAATTCCGTGAAAAGGCCCTGCAATTCATGGGGTTGACCTTGCCATCCTAAAGGCGACAGGGGGCATTCGTTCCTCGAAATCTTGGAGGCCAATTGATGGAGGTCGGTATATTTCCAAGCCTCCAAGCGGCTGCTTGGCCATGCGATCTTGGTGGTCGATTGGGCTGTATGGCTTGAACTCATGCCAATTCTGCTTTGAGCCAATCGTAGCCTTTTTCTTCCAACTCGAGAGCGAGGGTATCGTTCCCGGTGCGTACGATCTTGCCATCCATCAAAACATGGACGATGTCGGGTCGAAGGTGATCCAACAAACGTTGGTAATGCGTGATGATCAAAAAGCTGTTGTCCTCCCTGCGCAGCTTGCGAACCCCTTCGGCCACAATGCGCAAAGCATCAATGTCAAGGCCCGAATCAGTTTCATCCAAGATGGCCAGTTGGGGATCCAGCATGGCCATTTGGAAAATTTCGTTTCGTTTCTTTTCGCCCCCCGAGAAGCCCAGGTTTACGGGCCTTGACAAAAAGGATGGATCCAATTGAACCAAGGCGGCCTTTTCGCGCATGATTTTCAGAAAATCTCCCGCTTCAAGAGCCGGTAAACCCCGGTGGCTCCGCACTTGGTTTAGGGCGGAACGCATAAAATTGGTGTTGCTTACCCCAGGGATTTCCACGGGATATTGAAAAGCCAAAAAGAGTCCGGCCCAAGCCCGTTCTTCGGGCGTCAAATTCAATAGATCTTGCCCGTTGAATCGAACGGATCCACGGACATCGTAACCGGGCCTACCAGCCAAGACATGCGATAGGGTTGATTTGCCCGAGCCGTTAGGCCCCATGATTGCATGCACCTCTCCCGGACGAATTTGGAGGTTCAAACCTTTGAGGATAGGTTTGTCATCAACGGATGCATGCAAATCGATGATTTCTAACATATAATTTTCAAAATAATTGAATCAGGTTGGCTGTCGCTGAGAAAAGTTAACCCACACTGCCTTCCAAAGAAATGGCGAGGAGCTTCCTTGCTTCAACCGCAAATTCCATGGGCAATTTGTCCAAAACTTCTTTGGCGTATCCGTTTACAATCAACGCAATAGCCTCCTCAGTGGGCAGGCCTCTTTGTTGGCAATAATAGAGCAGATCCTCTTCAATCTTGGAGGTCGTCGCTTCATGCTCCACTTGGGCATCCGGACAGTTGATTTCAAAATAGGGGTAGGTATGGGCGCCACAGCGATCCCCCATCAAGAGCGAATCGCATTGGGAGTAATTGCGAGCATTGGTAGCGGTTTTCCGGACCTTGACCAAACCCCGGTAGGCGTTTTGACCCCTACCTGCACTGATGCCTTTGCTCACTATACGGCTGGTGGTGTTTTTGCCGATGTGAATCATTTTGGTGCCGGTATCGGCTTGTTGTGCTCGGGCCGCAAGGGCCACCGAATAGAACTCGCCCGTGCTGCGATCACCCAAAAGGACCACCGACGGGTATTTCCACGTGATGGCGGAACCTGTTTCAACTTGGGTCCATGAAATTTTGGAGGCAAGGCCTTGGCAAAGACCCCGTTTGGTCACAAAATTGTAGATGCCACCAATTCCCTGGGCGTCACCAGGATACCAATTTTGGACAGTGGCATACCGTATTTCTGAACGGTTCATGGCGACCAATTCGACCACAGCGGCATGCAATTGATTTTCATCACGCTTGGGTGCGGTGCAACCCTCCAAATACGAAACATAGGCATCATCATCAGCCACGATCAGGGTGCGTTCGAATTGTCCCGTTCCTGCAGCATTGATTCTGAAGTACGTACTGAGTTCCATGGGACAACGAACCCCTTTGGGGATGTACACAAAAGACCCGTCCGAGAAGACTGCTGAATTTAGAGCGGCATAATAATTATCGGTGTAGGGCACCACTTTGCCCAGGTGTTTTCGAACTAAATCAGGATGTTCGCGTACAGCTTCTGAGAAGGAACAGAAGATGATGCCCTTCTCGGCAAGTTTTTCTTTGTATGTTGTTACAACAGAAACTGAATCCAAGACTGCATCCACGGCTACACCGGCCAGGATCAGTTGCTCCTCCAAGGGGATCCCAAGCTTATCGTAGGTGGATTTAATTTCAGGATCCAGTTCGTCCAGGGAATTGAGCTTGGCAGCGGCTTTGGGAGCTGCGTAATAGGAGATGTCTTGAAAATCAATGGCGGGAATCTCCAAATGGGCCCATTCCGGGGTTGGCATGCTCAACCAGTGACGATAAGCCTTGAGGCGCCAATCCAAGAGCCAAGACGGCTCCTCCTTGCGGGCACTAATCCAACGAATGACGTCTTCATTCAGGCCTTTGGGAACGATGTCTTGTTCGATGTCACTGACAAATCCGAACGCATAATCTTGCTCTGCCCATTGGTTTAGAAGGAGCTCTTCTTCGGAATGTTCATTCACATCGGGAACAGGATTCGTCAGATCACCACGCATGTTGGAGGAACAAAGTTGGAGGCATTTCGTTTGGTCATTTGCGTGGGGTCCACTTAGGGGCGGACTTAGCAAATGCAAAGATAGCCTCAAAGACGCTCCATGCTAGATTCTAGAGCGGTTTTGGACTCCTTTTTCCGCACCAATAGCGCTCAAACTTCTGGGTCTGGACCGTCGCGCTGTGCTGTTCTGTCCCTACCAACGGATTTTCTCTTTGTTCAAAAAGGAGCTTACCCCGCTTTTGCAGGCCTCGCTTTGCCGTGCTTCTACATTGGTTTCTATCGCATGAGCCATGGCCTGATCCAAGCCTGCATTTTTGGCCAAAAGCGCTTTGGTTAAAGCAATGGAGTTACCGCTGTTGCGTGCGATCAGATTCCGCACAAATTCAAGGGCGCTAAGCTCCAAGTCCTCAGGCGCGACAACTTTATAAACGAGGCCACAACCAAGGGCTTCCTCAGCGCTGATGCGGGCTGCATTCAACAAAAGTGGCCTGGCAAAGCCTTCTCCCATTTTACGGCACAAGAACACCGAGACCATGGCCGGAACAAAGCCGATGGCAACTTCGGTGTAGGCGAATTGTGCTGAAGGAACCGCAAAGACCCAATCGCAGACCGAGACCAATCCGCAACCACCCGCCAGGGCGTGCCCTTGAACCAAGCCTATGACGGGCTTGGGGCCGCTGTACAGAAGGCGGTAAAGCTCAGCCAGTTTGAGTGAATCTTGCCTTTGTTCCTCCGCGCTCCATCCCTGCATGGTTTGCAGGGCATCCAGGTCAGCACCCGCAGAGAATACATCCCCTTCCGCATCCAATACCAGGGCCCTTACCTGGTCGTCGTCCATGGCCTGGGTTGCGGCAGATAACAACGCCTCGACCATTGCCGGGCTGAAGGCGTTCTTTTTGTCTGGCCGGTTTAGGGTAATCCTGGCAATACGATCTTCCAAGCGGTAGCGGATCATAAGGTACGATTAGGGGTAGGATAGGGCGAATTTACCTTCGAATCAGGCAGGTTGGATTGGCTAAGATCAGAGAAAACGATTCCTTGCTGCAGGCATAGGGATGCGATCAGCCTTCGGTACGGGTGGCTATGGCTCCCGACCATGATCAAACAAGTGGGTGGTTGACTCAGAGGCCACTCAACGCGGCTACGGCTACCCAAGACCACGGCATCCACTTTGCGGGTAAGTTGAACCGCTTGAGGACCGAAGAGGTGCACCAATTGCAGGGCCCCGCCTTGGCATGGTGCGAGATTGAAGGAGTCCTTCATTCCCGCAATTAATGTTACAGGCTCATTCCACTGCAGGAGTCTGCATCGAAGGGTCGTATCCAAGGTAGCCCACGGATGATCCGGCCGTTTATGTTGCTTGCGTATCCATTCCATGGTTCTACGATCGCTCAAACCTTCTCGGTCTCCCGACCACAACCATCCCAA
>VHBD01000104.1 GCA_016872125.1 Sphingomonadales bacterium | reverse complement strand
TACGGGGATTGGTTGGTGGACCTCCGCCTGGGCTGGACCGGACAGCAAGGCCGTTACCGATTCAATTTTATCGTGCGCAATGCCCTGAATCGAAGTTGGATGCCCGTACCCGGTAATATTGGAGAACAACGCAACTTTCAAGTGCAATGGACCGTACAACTCTAAAGGCCTGGATAGGGACTCTGGTTTTAAGCTTAGGCTTAGCCGCTGGAGCCCAAGCCCAAACCACCCTTCAAGGCAAGGTTTTGGACGCCGAACTCCTTAGCCCTTTGGCCGGGGCCAACCTGCAGTGGATCTGTCCTGCCACCAACTTCACCACCCCACCTCCCACCGGAGGTACGGCAAGCCGAAGCGATGGCACCTTTGAATTGGTTGCCGTGGCCAAGGGTTGTTCCCTTCGCGTCTCGGCCGTGGGGTACCAAACCCAATGGATTGCCGTACCGGCACCTGCACCCAACGGGACTTGGGGCCCACTGAAAATTGTTATGGAACCGGTTGCCCAAAACCTGGAGGCTGTGGTCGTCAGCGCTGGCCGCTTTGAACAAAGGCTTTCGGAGGTTTCGGTCTCCATGCAAATCCTGCAACCGGAACTCCTTCGCCAAAACAACTTAACCCGTTTGGACGATGCCATGGACCGGGTACCCGGAGTGAACATCGTCAACGGACAGGCCAATATCCGAGGTACCTCGGGCTTCAGTTACGGTGCCGGAAGCCGGGTTCAAGTCCTCCTGGACGAAATGCCCTTGCTCAGCGCCGATGCCAACGATGTGCGTTGGGCCTTTATGCCCATGGAGATGCTATCGCAGATTGAAGTCATCAAGGGGGCGTCCTCGGTTCTTTTTGGAAGCGGGGCCCTGGGTGGGGCCATTCATTTGCGTAGCCAATGGCCGGGGCTCAAGCCGGGTGGTATGCTTCAAACCTACGCCTTGGGTTACGATCACCCACCGGCCCGATTCACAGACCCGTATCCCGGTCGTATGCCTCTACAATCCGGCATCAACGGATTCTATCAACAAAATTCCGGTCGTTTGGATTGGACAGTGGGCGCCATGGCCCTCACCGATCCCGGCTACCGTGTGGGCGAATTTGGTAACCGACTGCGCGCCAATACCGCCTTGCGTTATCGCCTCAGCTCCAAACTCATGTTGAGTCTGGCCGCGAACCTGATGACCGAAAAAATCGGTAATTTTTTGTTTTGGAACAATCTGGATTCCGCCCATTTTCCGTCTGCGGGTACCAACGATACCCTGCTCAGCCGTCGGGCCATGGTAGACCCTGTCCTGCGCTATACCGATCCTTGGGGCAATAACCATGCCCTCAAGAATCGTTGGTACCTCACCCAAAACATGGGCGACAGCGATCGCAATGTAAGGGGCCTGATGCGCTACCACGAATACCAATTTCAACGCCGGTTTGTGGGGCCGAATAAATCCACCTGGGTCAGCAACAGCGGCGTTACCTACCTACATAACAATGTGCAAAGCGAAGGCCTGTATGGCGATCGGAACAGTCGCTCCGTGGCCTTGTACAGCCAGATGGATATCCAAGCAGGTCGTTTGGGGCTCTCCTTGGGTGGTCGCATCGAATCCACCCGTATCGAATCCGATTCTCTTATCCGTTTTCCGGTATTTCGATCGGGGTTGACCTACGCGCTTCTCCCCGCCACGCACCTTCGGGCCTCGGTAGGACAGGGTTTTCGCGCGCCATCGGTGGCCGAACGCTACGTGCGGGCGGTGGGCGGAGCCGTCGAGGTCCTACCCAATCCCACCTTGCAATCGGAACAGGGCTGGAGTGGCGAAATGGGTCTACGACAAGGATTCAAATTCGGTGCGATCCAAGGTGGTTTGGACCTTGCCACTTTCTATACCAGCTACACCGACATGATCGAATTTAGTTTTGTAACAGGTGCCGAAGGAATTGGATTCAAGGCAAAAAATCTTCTGAACACCACGGCCGTGATGTGGGGTGTGGAAGCCGGAACCGAAGGGCAAGCCCGGGTGGGCACCCACCTGCTCCGCTGGATGATGGGCTATACCTTCACCCACCCAACCCAATACGCCATGCCTATTCCTTCGGAACCGGACTATGTGGTGGAAGACACCCTCAAATACCGCAGCCGGCACCTTTGGAGATCCGACCTTTTATGGGAAAGAGGGCGAATGCAAGCGGGTATTAACCTGCGTTACAACAGCTTTATGCTCAAAATAGACGATATTTTTTATTCCTTTATTCCTGGCACCGCAGAATTTCGGCAACAAAACAACCAGGGCGATTGGATCGTGGATTTGCGTACGGCCTTTCAAATTCAACAACATTTCAAATTGTCGGTCTTGGTGCGGAACGCCTTCAACCGAGCCTATGCCATTGTCCCCGGCAATCTAGGCCCGCCCCGAGCCTTTCTCCTCCAAGCTCAATGGAACCTCTAAACCTTGATCCCCTCTGACCCCATGACCCTCAACAAATTCGTACGACAGGCAGGAATACTCGTCCTCCTCGCCTTAACGGCTGTACCTGCATCAACAAACCTCCTTGCCCAATCCCGTAACGCCCCTGCCTCGGAAGACGAACTCAGCCTTAATTCCATTTTTGCATCGGGGAAATACGCCCAACGAGGGGCGGGTGTTATGGAGCCACTGAAGGATGGTATTCATTATTACAACAATCAACGTATTGGGGATTCGATTCCAGAAAATGCCTTGCTTATTTATGCCTACCAGAATGGTCAAGTCACCGATACCTTGCTCAAGGAGAGCTGGTTGCGTACCCCAAGCCACCCGGAGGGCTTCATCTGGGATGATGTGGAACTTTCTCCCGATGAAACGGTACTCTTGCTCTCCACCCAAACGGAATCGGTATATCGATACTCTACCAAAGCGGTCTATTATGTTTGGAGCCGAAGTAACCGCAGCTTCATCCCTTTGATGGATAGCGCCAAGGTGATGGCCCCCGCTTTTTCACCTGATGGCCGCTCCATTGCCTTTGTTTACCAAAACGACCTTTATATCAAGGACCTGGAACGCTCAAGCCTGCGTCGTGTTACCCAGGACGGAGCCGTCAATCAAGTCATTAACGGTCACGGGGATTGGGTTTACGAAGAAGAATTGGAATTAACCCGTGCCTTTGCCTGGTCGCCGGACAATACCGCCCTGCTCTACCTGCGTTTTGACGAATCGAAGGTTCCTCAAATGAGCATACCCCTCTACGAGGGTAACCTCTATCCCCAAGAAATGCGTTTCAAATACCCCAAAGCCGGTGAAGCGAACGCAGCCGTGAGCCTTTGGATCCTTGAATTGAACGAGAAAACGCCCCGCTGCATCCTACAAGAAGATCACCGCACGGGGGACGATGCAGAACATTATTTGGCGAGAATAGGCTGGACCCACGATGCCGGTTTGGCTTGGGTTCAAACCATGAATCGGGCCCAAAATCGTTTGGACTTGACCTTAATCGACCGTCAAAGCGGGGTACGGCGACTGCTACGTCGTGAGGAATCCGATACCTGGGTGGACTTGCATGATCATCTTGTTTTTCTACAAAGCGGGACTCACTTTGTCCATTCCAGTGAAAGAACCGGATTCCAGCGCCTGTACCTCTACGATATGCAAGGGAAAGAAATCGTTCCCCTCAGCCCTGATGGCCAAGAAATCACGGATTTTTATGGGGTGGACCAAGCCAGAGGTGAGTACTACTATGCCTTAGCAGCTCCTACCCCGATGGAGAGGCAAGTTTTTCGGGCTGAACTCCCCAACCTACAGCCCCAACCATCGGCGCCAACTCAACCGGTACCCACCGCAACGCTGCTTGGGGAAGAACACGGCAAAACCACCGCCCGATTTAGTCCAACGTACGATTACCATGTGTTGCAACACACCAACATCACCCAGCCTCTTCGGGTTAGTCTGCATCGCAGAGACCAAGAAATTCGGGTACTCCAGGATAACAAACCCCTTCAACTTCAATTGCAAAAAGCTCCCTTGGGTCCAAAGTCCTTGATGCAAGTTCCTGGTGCCGACTCCTCGATACTTAACGCCTATGTAATTCATCCTCAAAATTTTAATCCCAAAAAGCGCTACCCCCTCCTGATGTTCGTTTACGGTGGCCCGGGTAGCCAAACCGTGGATGCCTCTTTGGGACAATACCACCTGTGGTTTCAATACCTGACCACCCTGGGTTATGTCGTCGCTTCGGTGGACGGCAGAGGAACAGGGTACCGAGGTGCAGCTTTCGAAAAGGCCACCTACCGGCAATTAGGCAAATTGGAATGCGATGATCAAATTGCGGCTGCCCGGTATTTTGGGAAAGTTCCATGGGTGGATGCTCAACGGATTGGCATTTTTGGATGGTCTTTTGGAGGCTACCTGAGCTCCCTGGCGATCACCAAAGGAGCCGATGTATTCAAAGCAGCGGTTGCGGTGGCCCCGGTGATCAACTGGCGCTTTTACGATTCCATCTATACGGAGCGATTTTTGGGATTGCCATCCGAAAACCCGGAGGGTTACGACGACAATTCCC
This sequence comes from Sphingomonadales bacterium, assembly GCA_016872125.1. Classification (GTDB taxonomy): domain Bacteria; phylum Bacteroidota; class Bacteroidia; order UBA7662; family UBA7662; genus SYHX01. Next base: position 906 of record VHBD01000104.1, on the reverse strand, counting down.
CGGAAAACCATGCGGCGAAACTGGTGGGGAACTACCTCCTTATTCACGGAACGGCGGATGACAATGTGCATTACCAAAATGCCGCGGTCATGGCCAAACGCCTGGTGGATCTCAACAAAGACTTTGATTTCATCACGTATACCGACAAGAACCACGGGATCAGCGGGGGCAAAACCCGCTTGCAGTTGTTCACCAAAATCACTGGCTTCCTTCAAAAAAACCTCTAAACGCACGTTTTCGACAGTTTTGGCTCGTTCTCGAACGTTTTAGTCCGATTTTCGAAACCCAGGAAAGCCCAGCATAGGTCAATTTCTTAGGTTTTCGCTTAATTTCACAACTGCTAGCCCTTGCAGGCCCTTGTTTCACTTCCAAACCAACCTATGAGCTCCAACAACAACGCTGCCTCCGACCGCCACCCTACCGGATTATGGTACCTCTTTGCCACCGAAATGTGGGAGAGATTTGGCTATTACCTTATGCTGGGTATTTTCTCGCTGTATATGCTCGATGGCTGGAACAACGGGGGAATGGGTTTTGATTCCAAAACCAAATCCGATATCTACGGCACCTACTTGGGTTTGGTTTATCTGACCCCCTTCCTCGGTGGGCTTTTGGCCGACCGCATGCTCGGCTATCGCAAGTCCATAATTCTGGGTGGCCTTATGATGGCCTCCGGTTACTTTTTGTTATCGGTGCATAGCGTCGAAACCTTCTATGCCGCCCTGGCCCTGATCATCCTCGGTAACGGATTCTTCAAACCCAATATATCTACCTTGGTCGGTAACCTCTACAATACCGATGCGCTTAAAAACAAGAAGGACTCAGGCTTCAATATCTTCTACATGGGTATTAATGTGGGGGCCTTTCTCTGCAATTTCGTCGCAGCCTACATGCGGATCAATTATG
>VHBD01000103.1 GCA_016872125.1 Sphingomonadales bacterium | reverse complement strand
ACTGCCAAGCAATTTTGGCGAGAGGCCCTGGCGGACAAGGATTTATTCAGCAACCTTCAGAAGGACCAATACCATTGGTTTTATGCCTCCAAAGAAAATTACGGAAAGTTCTATAAGAATTTATCTTTGAACGATTACCTGGCTTATTTCGACCAAGAAAATTCTCCGTAACCCGTGAAACAGTCCGGCTCGGAAACTCCACCCCCTGCATCGCCCTGGATAAGGCGAGTTTGGCGCCTTTATGGATTGGGTTTGGGCTTGCTAATCACCTTTCTGGTTTTGACCATAACGGGTGGCCTCGGCGAAATGCCTGACTTCGAGGACCTGGAAAATCCCCGCAGCAATCTGGCTACCGAAATTATCGCTGCAGATGGGCAAGTTCTCGGCAAATTCTATTTACAGAACAGATCCTACACCAAATTCCATGAGATTTCACCGCATGTGATATCGGCGCTCATAGCCACCGAGGATGTGCGATTCTATCGGCATTCCGGCATTGACCTGAGGGCTTTGGCCAGGGCAGTCGTGTTCATGGGACGAGACGGCGGTGCCTCGACCCTGACCCAGCAATTAGCCTTGAACCTGTTCAGCGGTGGTAGGGCTCGTTCCAAACCTGCCCGCATTCTTCAGAAAATCAAGGAATGGATCATTGCGGTCCAATTGGAGAAGCGATATACCAAACAAGAAATTTTGGCCATGTACCTTAACACGGTAGAATTCGGTTACAATTCCTTTGGCGTAAGCTCAGCCTCCCGAACCTATTTCAACAAAGACGTCAAATCTCTGGATGTTCATGAGGCTGCTTTGTTGGTGGGTCTCCTCAAAGGAACCTCATATTATTCCCCGGTTCGGCACGAAGATCGGGCCTTGGACCGGCGTAATACCGTCATCGCCCAGATGATCAAATATGATTTTCTCGAGCCCGAGGTTGGCGAGCGTTACCAGGCCCTCCCCCTGTCCCTGAATCTTCGTCCTCAAAGCCATGCAGCCGGTACCGCCACCTATTTCCGGGAATACCTGCGGCAGGAACTTAGCCAATGGATCGAAACCCAAGTCAATCCGGAAGGAGAACCGTACAACCTGTACCGTGACGGGCTCAAAATCTACACAACCATCGACTCCAGAATGCAGGCATACGCCGAAGAAGCCGTGCGTACCCAAATGAAAGACCTGCAAAAGCTCTTCGACCAACACTGGAAAGGCCAAGATCCCTGGGGTGAATTTACCCAAATTCTGGAACAAGGCATGAAACGTTCCTCCAGGTACCGTGCCTTGAAGGATCAGGATTGGTCAGCTTCGGCCATTCGAAAGCATTTCGATCAGCCCGCCGAGATACGCCTGTTCACTTGGAATGGGTACCGGGACACCCTCATGACCCCGATGGATTCCATCCGCTATGCCAAGCGGTTCCTTCACACCGGATTCATGGCGATGGATCCCCACAACGGTCATATCAAGGCCTGGGTTGGAGGAATTGATATGGATTTCAGTCAATACGATCATGTCAACCCCTCCGCCACCAGGCAGGTAGGTTCGGCTTTCAAACCTCTGGTGTACACGGTCGCCGTGGACAACGGTTTTGATCCATGCCTCCCCATCCCCAACATGCCTGTTACTTTCGAAGCATTCGAAAATTGGACACCCAAAAATTACGACGGCAAAATCGGGGGCACCATGAGCATGTTCCGAGGATTGGCCCTTTCCATCAACAACATTGTTGCCTATTTGATGAAGCAAGTTGGGCCGGAACCGGTCATTGAACTCAGTCGCAAAATGGGCATCACCGCCCCCATGGAACCATACCCCAGCCTTTGTTTGGGGAGTTTTGATATGAGTGTGTACGAGATGGTAGGTGCCTACGGCACCTACGCCAATCGAGGGGTATGGACCAAGCCCATGTACATCACCAAAATCACCGACAAGCAGGGCAATGTTTTGATGGAAAATTTCTCCGAAACCAAGGATGTGTTAAGCGAAGAAACAGCCTTCGTGATGACCAAAATTATGCAAAAAGTTGTGGATGGGGGAACAGCATCCCGCTTACGCTACCGTTACCAGCTGACGGGAGATTTCGCTGGCAAAACCGGGACTACCCAAAACAATTCGGACGGATGGTTCATTGGATTTCATCCCAACCTCGTTGCCGGGGCTTGGGTTGGAGCAGACGACAGGGCCGTACATTTCCGTAGCACCAGCCTGGGTGGAGGGGCCAACACGGCCTTGCCCATCTTCGGGCTATTCATGCAGAAGGTAATGGCCGATAGCCGACTTAACCTTAAACCCGAGAGCTTTCCCGGCCCTGAAGGAGGGATAAGCATCAACATGGATTGTTCCGGATATGCCTACGAAAAGGCACAGGATGAAGATAGCTGGGGAGATCCCAGCGATTGAGGCTTAGTCCTGCTGGAGACCAGGGCTCAACAAAATAATTTTGTTGGCCAAAACTTCGACCACCCCACCGAGCAGATTGAATTTCATGGCTTGTCCGTCCAATGTTCTGAAGAGAAGAACCCCTGGATTGGCCAAGGATGCCACGATAGGGGCGTGGTCCTTGAGTACTTCAAAAGGGCCATCGTTCCCAGGAACATGGACCGAGACCACCTGTCCCTCGTAAAGAGTCTTCTCGGGGGTGAGCACCTGAAGGGTTAAAGCCATGGGACTTAGGGTTGTTCTGCCAACATTTTGCGTCCGGCCTCAATGACATCATCGATGCTCCCCTTGAGATTGAAAGCCGCCTCAGGGTATTGATCCACTTCCCCATCGATAATCATATTGAATCCACGGATGGTTTCTTCAATGGGAACGAGTACACCGGGCATTCCGGTGAATTGTTCGGCGACGTGGAAGGGCTGGGAAAGGAAGCGCTGAACGCGGCGGGCGCGACCCACCACTAATTTGTCCTCTTCACTTAATTCATCCATCCCGAGGATCGCAATGATGTCTTGCAGCTCTTTGTACCGCTGAAGAATTTGCTTAACCCGCATGGCACAATCGTAATGCGCATCGCCCAAAATGTCCCGAGTCAAAATGCGGGATGTGGAATCCAAGGGATCCACTGCAGGATAAATACCAAGCTCGGCAATTTTACGGCTGAGTACCGTGGTGGCATCCAAGTGGGCAAAAGTGGTGGCAGGAGCAGGGTCGGTCAAGTCATCCGCAGGGACGTACACGGCTTGAACCGAGGTGATGGAGCCCCTTTTGGTGGAGGTGATCCGCTCTTGCATCAGACCCATTTCCGTGGCCAGGGTGGGCTGGTATCCTACCGCAGAGGGCATACGACCCAACAAGGCCGAAACCTCGGAACCGGCCTGGGTGAAGCGGAAGATATTGTCGATAAAGAAAAGAATATCACGACCGCTCGCATCTTTCTCATCGCCATCGCGCAGATGTTCGGCCAGGGTTAAGCCTGAGAGCGCAACGCGGGCACGTGCTCCCGGTGGTTCATTCATTTGGCCAAAGACCAAGGAGATACGGGATTCTTCCAATTGGTTGTAATCCACTTTGTCCAAGGCCCATTTCCCTTCTTCCATTTCATGCCGGAACGCATCGCCGTACCGAAGTACACCTGACTCAATCATTTCGCGCATTAAATCGTTGCCCTCACGGGTACGCTCTCCAACCCCCGCAAAGACCGACATCCCATCATACCCCTTAGCAATGTTGTTGATTAATTCCATGATGAGAACGGTCTTCCCTACCCCGGCACCCCCAAAAAGACCAATTTTGCCGCCTTTCACGTAGGGTTCGATCAGGTCGATGACCTTGATTCCGGTAAAGAGAACCTCGGTCGAGGTGCTTAAATCCTCAAATGCAGGGGCTTTTCGGTGAATAGGCAAACCACCCTTGCTGGCATCAATCGCCTTGAGGCCGTCAATGGCATCTCCAACCACGTTGAAGAGGCGACCTTTAATTTGATTGCCAACTGGCATCTGTATGGGCTTGCCGGTATCCACCACCGCCATGCCTCTTAACAACCCTTCGGTTCCATCCATGGCAACGGTGCGAATCGAGTCTTCGCCCAAATGCTGTTGGCATTCGAGTACAACACGCTGACCGCCAGGACGATCTACGTACAATGCGTTGTACAATTCGGGAAGTTGACTGCCGCTATCGAAAGCCACATCAATTACCGGGCCGATAATTTGGGCGATTTTGCCGGTGGAACTCATAAGGATTATTTTGGCCGCAAAGGTAGGCGAGAAGGAGGCTTCCCCAAAACAAAGCAGCCCCAAATTGAGTATTACTTTGCATCCCCAAACCCAAATGATGTCCTCACCCTTCTTCCGTTGCCTTGTGTTCCTAACGTTGTTGGGCTCCTTGGATTTAATGGCCCAAACGCCGGGAACGGCACCTTTTGCAGGAGGCAGGCCGCAGGTCGGTAGCATGCTTGTTCAAGGAAGGGTGATGGTCAAGGGCCAAAACAAAGGCTTGGACTTTGCCTCGGTGGCCTTGCTCAAGACCACCGACTCCAGCGTGGTTACCGGCTCCTTGAGCAACGGCGGGGGCTATTTTAGTTTGGAGAAAGTCAACCCCGGCAATTACCTGCTTCAGGTGCGTTTTTTGGGCTGCAGACCTTTGGACCTGCCGATCAAGGTCCCTGAGGGTGGGACCAATCTGGAGGTGGGGAATTTGACTTTGGAGGAAGACGCCACCCAACTCCAAGCGGTGGAAGTCACGGAAACCAGGCAAAGCACCGTCCTGGCCATCGATCGCAAAATCTACACCGTGGACAAGGACCTGACCGCCAAAGGTGCTTCCGCCCTGGAAGTCATGCGAAACTTACCCGGTGTTACAGCGGACGCCGACGGCACCGTGCGGCTTCGCAACGCCGTCCCTCAAATCTTTGTGGATGGGCGGCCTTCGGTTTTGACCTTGGAACAAATTCCAGCGGAACAAATCGATCGTATCGAAGTGATCACCAACCCCTCCGTCAAATTTGATGCAGGAACCACCGGCGGTTTATTGAATGTGATCATGAAAAAGTCCACAACCCCGGGTTACCTAGGATCGCTGAACGCAGGTGCCGGCACGGGGCGTCGTTACAATACCGGGCTGAATTTGAACCTCAAAGAAGGAGCCTCAGCTTGGTCAGCCTCCTACAATTGGAGTGATTTCTACAATCCCTTGCAGAACAAAACATTGCGTCAAAATCTGAGCAACGGAAATCCGGTGCAGACCTTTGCCCAAACCTCAGAAAGTCAATTGGGAAGGCGCTTCCAAATGGGCCGTATCGGCTGGGATTATACCCTCAATCAGCGAACCACCTTGACCACCGCCATCAGCATTGGGGATGGACGTTTCCGCAATAACGATGTACAACCCTACACTTGGACCCAAAAAACACCTAGCCTTCCCTCCGATACCTTCCTCGTAGGGCAGCAGGTCAATGACCAAACGAATTTTTGGAAATACGGATCCTTGCAATGGATGTTACGGAAAACGACCCCCAGGGCGGG
>VHBD01000102.1 GCA_016872125.1 Sphingomonadales bacterium | reverse complement strand
CATCGCCAAGTCGGTTACGAATCAAACGATTAAAATGTCGTACCCTTTCTTTGGCCAATTCGCGAGCGGCAATGCCTTGGGGTGTTAAACGCACCATCACCTGCCGACGGTCTTGGCCGGGAATACGATACCTTTCGATCAGGCCGTCCTTTTCTAATTTGTTCAAGGTACGGGTGGTGGAGGAAGGCTCCATGCCCAATTTGGGTGCGACTTGCGTCACAGGTAGGCCTTCCGTTTCGATATGCAGCAAGAGGTAGGCCGAAGAAACGGAGAGCCCGTAGCTTTCGGCCTCAAAATGATACATGCGGGCGATGTTGAGCCAGGTCAAACGCGTGTCAAAACAGACCGTTCGTTTGGATTTAGTCGCGCTAAGTGAGTGTAATGCCATGGTCAAAGATAAGTTTATTTAGTATGCTTGCATATCTTGTGCCTGCATAAAAAATAAAATAGCAAAAAAAACCCGGCAATGCCGGGTCAAAGGGCTCCTTGGGAATATCCAGGAGAATTCCTATGAGGAGGTGTAGAGGTTTTCGTGTTCTTTTTGAAATTTCCCGATGATGAACTTGCGCTTGAGCTTCATAGTGGGGGTTAATTCACCGCTGTCCACGGTCCATGTTACTGGAAGAATGGTGAATTTCTTGATTTGCTCCCATTGGCCGTATTCTTGGTTGTAACGATCGACCTCGCTTTGAATCAAGGAGACAACGACGGGGTTTACCGCCAAAGCGGGGATGGCCGTGTCGCTAATACCGTTCTTGGAGGCCCAGTCCACTAGAATATCCCATGCGGGCACGATTAGAGCCGCGGGGTGTTTTTGGTTTTCACCACAGACCATGAGTTGTTCGATATAGACCGATTCCTTGAATTTATTCTCCATGGCTTGGGGTGCGATGTATTTGCCACCGGAGGTTTTGAAAATTTCTTTTTTGCGGTCGGTAATTTTGAGATTGCCTTGGGCGGTCAACGTTCCGATATCGCCGGTGTGGAACCACCCATCGTGGTCAATCACTTGTTGGGTCAGGGCTTCGTCTTTGTAATACCCTTGCATAATGTTGCCGCCTCGGCATAAAATTTCCCCATCATCGGCAATCCGCAGTTCCACGCTGTCAAGAACCGGTCCTACGGTACCAAATTCCACCTGACCCGTTGCAAAATAATTAACAGCAATAACTGGGGAAGTTTCGGTGAGTCCATACCCTTCCAAAACTGGAATTTTGGCCGCCCAAAAAACCCGTGCCAGGCGAGGTTGCAAAGCCGCCGCACCACTCACGATGGCCTGTACATTTCCGCCCAATGCTTCGCGCCATTTACTAAAAATAAGCTTATTGGCCAATTTGAGTTGGGTTTCGTACCACCAGCCGTTGGCACCTTGGAGCTCGTATCGCAGTCCCAAATTCAAGGCCCAAAAAAACAGGGAACGCTTGACGCCGGTCAGTTCCATTCCTTTGGCCACAATTTTGTCGTACACCTTCTCCAAAAGTCGAGGCACGGTTGAGAAAACTTGGGGCTTGATTTCCTTGAGGTTTTCTCCGATGGTTTCCATGCTTTCGGCATAATGAATTCCGATGGAACTGTACATCATCATGTAGGTCAGCATTCGCTCATAGATATGATTTAACGGCAGAAAGCTTAAGGATTTATCACCGGCTTTACAGGGTACCCTGACAGCTGCAGCCAGCAAATTGCTCATGATGTTATCGTGGGATAGCATGACCCCTTTGGGGAAACCGGTGGTTCCCGAGGTATAGATAATGGTGGCGGTGTCTTGCTTTTGGATGGTAGCGCGACGTTGGGCCAATGTATCGCTGAGTTCTTTGCGTGGTGATTGTTGGATTTCGGTCCAGTGTTTAGCGCCCTCAACGCGGTTGAACGTGTAAACCCCTTGAATTGCAGGTAATTCTGCAGCGATTGGCGCGATGCGTCGATATAGGGTCTCATCCGAAACCAAAACCCATTTCACATGGGCATGCCCTAAAATATAGCGGTAGTCTTGGTCCGTAATGGTAGGATAAAGCGGTACGTGAACGGCACCGATTTGAAGCATACCCAAATCCATGAAATTCCATTCCGGCCTGTTGTTCGAAATGGTTGCAATTTTGTCACCTGACTGCGCGCCCATGTTAATCAAGCCCAAGGCAACGCGGTTGACTTCGTCCAGGGCTTGTTCAGTGGAATACAATTTCCAAACACCACCTACTTTGCAACCGAAGGCGTAATCCAAGGGATAACTCGCCTTTTGATATTCCAGCAATTCAAACAGGAGGCGGGGTTGATTCATCGTCCGTAAATTATGGGTTGGTTTTGAAAATCTTGTGGGAATAGGTAGTCCGGGCTTGGCTTGATGAAATCGTAAGTTGATACAAGCCCTCGCTTAGGTTGCTAAGGTCGAGTTCGACCTTATTCGCCCCAAGGAATGAAATCTGATTGGCAAGGATTTGGGTGGTTCTCCCTTGAAGATCGGTCAGTTGAACGCTCCAATCCTCATGTGAAATTCCAGCATTGGATGGCCATTCAAGGATGCAGGATTCGGATGCAGGATTTGGGTAAACCTTCAATGAATTACCGCCGAGGGCCTGATCCTCTACCGAGGTATGAATAGAGTAGCCTAGTTGAAGCTTAAAGCCTTTGTGGACCTGTTTGGTGAAGGTATTTTGGACAAATCCGGTGAGGTACAGATGCGGGATTCTCCAACGGTTGCCTAATCGGTATTTGAAACTAACGGTCGTGGGGACAGCACCTGATCCGACATTGATTCCGTTAGTATCTGGTAGTATTTTTCGCAGCACCATGGGGAACAACTTCTCTCCGTTGTTTCCTGGCAAACCACCACCTTGTTGTCCTGGGGGTGGGTAATAAATAGAATCCTCGGCAAGGAACAATACGAGTCGGTTGGTGGAATCAGGGGTAGCAAGGGAATACACCGAGCCGGTGACTTCTACGGAATCTGGAATCTGAGGGTCACCAACCCCAATGAGGCGAGTATCAAGGTCATAGATCCAGTTGGCTGGGGTTATATTAAACCATGTTTCCAAAGTGCCTTGCCCTATACCGGTGCTCAAGGCATGACGACCGAGACGCAATGCGGGAACGCCGCTGATTCCATAGTAATTGACTCGAACAGTGGGGTCCACAGGGTTGGCCAAATACATGGAATCCAACCCCGGCCAAGATACATGGTGCCGTACGGCCGTGGCTTTGCCGGGATTGCTTCGCATGAGGCCTTGGAAGGTGGGGTTCTGTTGGGCACATGGAGCGCAGGAGGCGTTGGTGAAGTGCTCAAAGACAAGAATATTGCTCTCAGAAACCTGTGCCATCGAAGTAGAAAGTCCAGCGGAGAACAGGACACCCCAGGCGAGGAAACGCTTATGGATTGGAAGACGTAGAGAAAGGCTCATAAAGAAATTGGTTAATAATTTGGTTACTAAGATAAGGTCATGCCACAAAAAAAGCCCCTTGCGGGGCTCTTTTGATTCCTTAGGAACGGCGATTTTTTGGATTAATGACGAACCATGATCTTACGAGATTGCGTTAAAGGCTGATCTCCTTTGGTAAGTTGAACGGTGTATAAACCGTTGGCCCACCCCATCGTGGAAACTCGAACTCTGGATGATGTACCGTTGTCAAGCAGGGTACCCTGAGCCATGATTTGTCCCATAGCATTGAACACGATGTAACCGGTTGCATCGGTGAATCTATCAGCGGTTTGGAGGAAAAATTCGCTGTTTGAAGGATTAGGATAAGCACTCCAATGGGTATTCTTGGCGGGTAAGTCCTGAACTGAGGTGGTATTGATGGCATTGCCCAACTTGATTTTGACACCTTTGTTAACGTCTTTGGTGCCGTTCGCCTGAACGAAGGCCAGAAGGTAAAGGTTATCCCGGACAAAGGTGGGGGATAAGGCATAGGTCGCGTTGACCGTAGTGCTTTGTGATCCGTTGCCACAATTAATTCCGTTAGAGGTGGGCAGGATTTTGCGAAGAACAGAAGGGAAATCTTTTTCACCGTTGCTGCCGGGTGCTGTGGCATAGGAAATAGGATCCTCAACAAGATAGAGCCACAGCTTGTTATCAGTGTTGGGGGTCGTTGTTTTGCCACGAACAGAACCGGTAACCGATAAGCTGTTGCCCGAAATGGAGGTATTAAGAATATAATGCCAATTGTTCGGTGTGTTTAAGATGTTGATGTCAATATTTCCTTGGTTGATGTTTGCGGGATTCGATGACAATGTAGAGCCTAAACGAACAGCCGGAACTCCGGTTACTCCGTAATAACTTACACGTGATGTAGGATCGGCAGTATTAAAAGAATACATGGGGTCCGTACCTGGCCAAGACGTATGATGCTTCACAGAGGTGGCCTCCATGTTGTTGGCTAGTAAAAGCGCCTGAAATTGAGGATTGTACGTAGCACAAGGTCCGCAGGATGCATTCGTGAAATGCTCATAGATGACCAAATTGGATTGAACCGGAGGGGCAGGGTCCACAACCGATAAAGTAGCAGTCAAGGTATCGGAATTGACATTTCCCCCATTGAGGGCTGAAACCCAAACTTTGATGGAGTACGCCCCAGCAGATGCAGGGGAAAAGGTGCTAGTAAATGTAAAGGCATCCGTCGTGAAGGAGCTCACCGAACCGCTGTAGGATTGGCTGGTGGTCGGTCCGTTATTTACCTGATAATTAAGTGTTGCCGTTGAAATGGAATTGAGTCCCAAATTGCGGAAAACACCTCCGATAATTACCGTGTTATTGGTAAAGGCCAAAGAAGGTATAGAGTGTGAAACCATTTTGGCGGCATCAGGAGCAGGCACTGTAATTCGAATATTATCGACCAACATGGCGACCATATCGTTGGAGATATTTCGGAAGGCAAAACGAATGGTTTGTCCTGCATATGGTGACAGGGAAAAACCGCGTGAAGTCAATTGGCTACTTTCTCCTGTGGTGGAAAACAACGGGGCTGAGGTTAAGAAAGAGGATCGAGCAGTATCCCCGTCGCTGATCCGGAGCTCATAGGCCTCAGGATAAGAAGTATTTAAGCTTTGAGCTTCGTAGATCATGTAATAATTGCCGCTGGCGGGGATCGAAACCGTGGGGGAGATCAACCATCGATCCACAATACCTACAGGATTGGTCCAAGAAACGCTCACGGCCGATTTCCCTAAATTGCTGAAAACCGTGGGAAAAGTCCATGCATTGGTGCTATTGCCAGTCAAGGAAGAAACATTGCTTGCGCCGGGCCTCCCATCTATGTTTCTCAATACCCAACCAGAGGGAATTGAAGTTGTGGATGCGACCGTGTTAAAGTCCTCACTAAACACGGTCTGGGCTGTGGATACCCCATGAATGACGGCCCAAAACGCCATGGAAAAAAGTAGTTTTTTGAACATAGTGGATTTTTTTACAAGTTTAGTTCACAAAATCTTCTTTGTGCCAAATTCTATGGTAATGGCATGGTTTTTGGAAGAACCTGACATTTTGTCGCATTTGCTCGTATTTTTGTAAAAAAAATC
>VHBD01000101.1 GCA_016872125.1 Sphingomonadales bacterium | reverse complement strand
TGAAGGCATCGGCGCGCACCGCAGTCTGGTTGGGATCCTTCAGCCAAGGAATGACCGTACCGGTTGCAGAGGCTGCAGCGATTCCCGATGCATTACGAATTTCAGCGCCTTGGGCATTGTACCAACGATTACCGTCTCGGTAACCCAAAATGGCCTTACTGGTGGCATTGTTATCGTTGATGTAAACAACAGCGGAACCGGGAACCACCGATGGATGACTGAGGCCTGAGGTATTGGGGTCGGCTTGGAGATCATCAATGGTTTTGGCGGTATACAATAAGAAAGGGTCTTTGAGCACAGGCTGGTTGGCATCGAAGCGGTCCACCCTTAGGCCGACGCGGAAAACCAAATCATCAAAATCGAATTTGTCTTCGATGTAACCGGCTGCATAAACAGGGGCAAAGGCAGCGATAGGCCGATTCAGAGAATCCGTGAAGAAATCCAATCGGCCTGGCTGATTAGCCAATTTGTTACCAAGGTAATCATAACCGAAATAACCGACAAAAGAATTTCCCGTATTGAGCAATTCATCCGCAGAGAAATAACTCAATTTGAGTTGATCCGGGTCGAGGTCATCCACTTGAATGAAGTCGGTGGCACCTTTGCCCAAAGTGGCACGGAGGTTTTTGTCAAAAGTTGATTGATTGGATGCAATCAAACGATTCCACAACACCGTATCGCTCAATGGGAAACCGAAGGAATCCACATCAACAATAGGATTCCAGGGTTTGTCAAAATCCAAAATGTGTTGGTTGGTGAGGGACCTGGCTTGTCCCCAAAGACCAATCGTCGTCGCAAAGGGGTTAAGGCTATACGAACGATCAATGCGCTGGTCGTATTCAAAACCAAACTTCAGCGAATGACCGCCAATATCGGCCGATGAAAACAGGGTCATGCGGTAGGCATCGTTATCATTGAAACTGTACCCGCCGAACTGACGGCCAGACTCATTGTAAATACCGTAGGCTGAACCAGGACGCAAGCCGTTAGTCAAACCACCGTTAAGACGAACATCGGTCAAACCATTAACCCCCACATTGGTGGCCGAATAAAGCCCGGCGGCATTAGCTCCTCCACCGATGGTTGTGAAAAAGTCAATACCCCATGCTGCAAGGAGGGGGTCAATTGTATTGGCCCTATCCTTGTTGTACACCAAATTGGTTTCACGAAAGCCCTGCAAAGAGGTCAATTCAAATTCAACCGTATCCCCTGCAATCACAAAGGGTACGGATTCCGTTCCAAATGCTGGAACTAAATCGTATTTGAAATTACCGACAAAGCCGTACCGGAAAGGGTTGCGGCCCAGATTATCGCCACCGTCTGATGCTCCAGTCGCTTTGGTATAATCGAATTGGATTTGGTAGTAGGCATTGCGAATCAAGCCCTCTTGCTTCTGGTCGGCAGCCGTGAAGTTCTGACGAAAACGGGCATAGCCACGCATCGTTTGGTTCTGTGAATTACCCATATTGTCAGGGTTCATCATGGAATAGGCTCTGGTGTAGGACCTGCCCCAGGTACGGTCGTAATTACCGCCTACGGTAAAGGAAATCGTAGGGCTGGGTTGAAAATCAACTTTACCGGCCAAAGAAATACGGTTGCGGTTGGCATTAGGACGAACTCGTAACAATTCATATTGGTCAGCGGTCACGAACTCTGAATTCCGTTGAATACCGGAACCGAAAATCGAGGGCCGATAAGGATCGTTTTTGAGTCGGTTCAAGTCGGCCTTATTCATGGTATAAACCCCGATAGCCGATGGAGAGGCATCCAACTGGGTTTCCATTTCTCCGGACAGGAAAAAGCCCATGATCGACTTTTTGGTATTACCCTCCAATTGTTTGGTAATCAGCGGCCCGGAAAGATTCAAAGCGTAGAGATTGTAGCCGTAGGGCTCCAAACCTGCTTTGCCTAAGAATGACAAAGAACTCAAAACCTCGGCACCACCGTAATAGGTGCTGGATGGGCCCCTGGTAGTGATGTTGATGATACCGCCTGTTGCATCACCGTATTGGGCAGGAATACCACCGGTGATGACCGTGGTTTGTTCAATGGCCGCATTCGGCAAGTTAGTGGAACCGCGAACGCGAATCCCGTCAATGAAATATTCGGTACTGGAGGACCTGGAGCCGCGAATATTGAGTGCACCGCCCTCGTCTGCTTGGAATACACCTGCGGTGGTGGCCGCAATCGAGTTGACATCCCTGGTGGGCAATGCCGCAATTTCCTCCCTGGTCACGGTACCCCCCGTAGAGGTTTCGTCCTTGGAAATGAGGGGTACCTCGTAATCCACCACATTGATCTCGCTCAAATTAACCCCCGAAGACATTTTGATGTCCAAGAATTGGCTTTTGTCAGCGGTGATCACCACGCCTTTGACGACCTCGGTATTGTAGCCGACATAGCTGACCTTGATATCGTATTTACCGGGGGTGAGGGCCCCAAATTTGTATTTACCATCGATATCCGTGGTCGTTCCGCCCTTTTGAACGCCATCGCGTTCGATCACCACGTTGGCGAAGGGAATGCCCTCTTTGGGCTTCAGGGCATCAACCACTTTGCCTTGAACCGAGCCGGTTCCGGCCTGCCCCCATGAGGAGACGGCATAAAGGGTGCAAATCAAAACGATGAGGTACCTTTTTAGCTGCATAATAGGTGATTAAAGGACTTGAGAATATAGGCTGAACAACAATTAAAATGGATTGACATCAAGGACGTTAAACTTTGGCAAAGCATTTCTTCCCGACTTCAATCGGATTCAAGTGACGAACTTAGGCATAATTCAAGGTTTTTTTGCACAAATGCCTCTGTAATTTTAACAAAAAGGGAATATTCAGGATTCCGTACGTTCCCCATCAAGCAACCGCTTTAGCCCATGTTCACCCCCCTAAGCCGCCTCCTTCATACCCAAATTCCAATCATTCAAGCCGGCATGATTTGGTGCTCAGGCTGGGAATTGGCGGCCGCTGTTTCCAATGCAGGGGGATTGGGGACATTGGGCGCAGGGTCCATGTACCCCGAGCAACTTGAAGGGCAATTGAAGCAGCTGCTCAACGCCTTGGAGATCGATGGCCAGCCCAAAAAGCCTTTTGCGGTGAATTTACCCCTGCTATACCCCCAGGTTGAGGATCATCTTCGGCTCATTGAAGCCTACCAGGTTCCCGTGGTCATTTGTTCCGCAGGCAATCCCTCCAAATTCACCTCCAGGCTCAAAAATGCAGGATGCAAGGTGCTCCATGTGGTATCCAGCACCCGCTTTGCGGTCAAAGCCCAAGAGGCCGGCGTTGATGCCGTCATTGCAGAGGGCTTCGAAGCCGGAGGGCATAACGGCAGGGAAGAAACCACCACGCTTTGCCTTGTACCGGCCGTTCGGCAAGCCATCGACCTCCCCTTGGTCGCCGCAGGAGGTATCGGCAGCGGTGCAGCAATTGCTGCAGCCTTGGCCCTGGGGGCAGACGGTGTTCAAATCGGATCCCTCTATGCCGCAACCACCGAATCCAGTGCCCATCAAGCCTTCAAAGCGCGCATTGCAACCGCGGTCGAAGGCGATACTCGTCTCGCGCTCAAGGACCTGACCCCCGTCAGGCTCTTGGACAACGACTTTGCAAGAAAGGTCCACCAAGCGGAACGGGAAGGAGTCGGACCGCAGGCCTTAGCAGAAATCCTGGGCCGCGGACGTGCCAAAAAAGGAATGTTCGAAGGGGACTTGGTGGAGGGCGAATTGGAAATTGGGCAGGTCTCCGCGATGATCCGACAAATTGTGCCGGCTGGGCCACTCACCAAATCCCTGTGGGAGGACTGCCAAGCCACCCTGAAGCGATTGGCAAGCCTGACCTCTTAACCCAGGGGTTCCCGGATCAGGGCAGGGTCGTCCGAAATAATTTCCAAAACCGTTCGAAAGGCCTGAGCCTTATGACCGTACCTATGGTTATGTTGATCCCTCAGGGCAGGCGCCATCTTCACGATGTACTCGGTCAATTTATCCTGGCTTGTACAGAAATATTGTACAGCATAGGTAACCGTGTTCTCCTCAGGTTCTGGCTGCAAAAGTTTGCATAAGCGATGGGAGACAAAATACCCACTGTTCATCACTTCCGGAATGTGGTGCATCCGCATCCACTCCACCCAATCCGAAGCCACGTCGGCCTCGACCATTACTGTAACATTATACAATATCATCGAATTGCTAGGTTTTCTATACGGCAAAAGGAGACAAGGGATCGGATTAAAGCTCTGGATTTTGGTCCCCGCGAAGTCTGCGGATTTTGCGTCGTGCTTCAGGCAAATATGCAGAATCCGGAAATTTCAGCATGAGCTGATTATAAAAATCCATGGCTCGCTCTTTGTTGGCCAAACGCAATTCCCATAACATTCCTCTTCGAAATAAGGCGTCATCGGCAAGAACCTCGTCAGCATACGCGGATAACAATGAACCGTACGCGGTATCTGCTTCGGAATAACGCCCCATTTGCTCCAATACCGCCGCTTTGCGCAGCCACAAGTCATCCCCCAAGGGATGTTGCAGTAGGGTATCCAACAAACTGTCTACCAAGACCATCGCACGGTCCAATTGCCGCCGGTATCTGGCCTGTTCCAACATGGCCAAACCCTGCATGGGCAAGGCGCTGGTGTCCAGATCATAGTTGTCGTGAATGGTCAAGGCCAATTCCATCGCATCGTTGGCCATACGCGTTGTGGTGCTGGCTTTGAGCACATCCAATTGAGCCTTGGCCCACGAAAATTCGTATTGAAAAAAGGACAAGCGCGCATTACGGTATTTGGCCTGGTGCCCCAAAGGCTGATTCGAGAAATCTCGCTCCACCTGCCCATAGACCAAGGCTGCTTCCCAAAAAATTTCGCTGAGAACATAAAGGTCTCCTAACAATAATTTGATTTCTGCCAAGGCTTGGCTCTCCCCGCCTTGGGCAATGATTTGTTCCAGCATATCCATGGCCTCTTCCATTCGACCCAAATCAAAAGCCAGCAATTCAGCATAACCCGCCGAGGCCTGCAAGCGTAGGCGTGAATGGAGCCCTGCGGCCAACAGGGTTTGGTACTGCGTCGCCAGACTCTCCAACGAATCCCTGCCACCCCCGTTACCCGCCTGGATCAACCGGTATTTGACCCTCAAAATCTCCATGCGGGCCTCGTTTTGCAAGTTGGGCAACCTGGACTGCTGCACTACAAAATCAAGCATGGGGAGTGTTGCCTTCCAATCCTCGTTTTCGATCGCAATCCTGGCCAAGGTCAGAACCCGCTGTCCCTGTTGATTCATGCGCATATCCAAGGCCTTGGCTTGCTGAAATGCGCCGCCAAAATCCTTTTGTTGAACAAGGTACCAAATCAGCAATTCGTTCAGCGCCGCCGCATCCGGCTTGATCCTCAAACGTTTGAGAACGGCCACCCGGATTTCATCCATCTCGTCCGCATCCAATTTCTGTTGCAAGGCATATTGTACGGCCTCCAATTGCTGAGGCTGATCCTCCAAATGCTCCAAATAATGTTCGACCATGCGGGCTCGCTGCCCGGATTGATGGGCCAGGTCTGCCAATTCCAAAGCATACGCCGCAGGGTTTGCTTGCA
>VHBD01000100.1 GCA_016872125.1 Sphingomonadales bacterium | reverse complement strand
TGTTCGGATTCAAACCAGGGAGCAGAGCGATTCAAAATCAAGCCTGAGGTTGGGGTGGATCGAATGGAGCGGGTGGATTTGTGGTTTTATCAAAGCGGTTTCGAAAAGGCGCACCTGAAGGCAGGGGCGATGCTTTGGTTCAGAAGCGGGAACCGCATGGAGATGGAAGATGGACTTACGGTTGATGTTTATGATGCTCAAGGTCGCCAAGTCCTTAGCCGAATTTCAGCGCGGAGAGGAACGCGCGATATCGCCAAGGCCTTGCTCGAAGCTAGGGGCTCGGTGGTGGCCAATAATTTGGCAGGGGATACGCTCTTCACGGAGCAGTTGTTTATGGACGAGAAGGCCGGTAGGGTTTATACCGGTGCACCGGTCCGCATCCGCACGCCCAGGGAGTGGTTGGTAGGGGATGGTTTGGAAGCGAACAGGGATCTAAGCGAGTACCGAATTCTCCGGCTCAAGGGCAATGTCCGCTTGGGTTCCTGACCTAAATTCGCAGCATGTTGGGGGTACTCTTGGCTTTGTTGGCTTCGGCTTTTTTCTCGGGCATGGAATCTGCGTACCTGAATTGCAATCGTTTCCGATTGGAATTGCGACAGAAGCAGGGCCAGGCCTCTGCATTGATTCTGGGGCGCTTTGTCCGTCAATCGGATGAGTTTCTGGGAACCATCTTGATTGGGAACAACCTGGCCTTGGTTTTGTACGGGATGTTTCTCACCCCGCTTATGGAGCCTGTGCTGGTCGCATGGTTACCCATGTTGGCGGAAATGGATTTGGCCATGTTGGGGATTCAAACCTTGTTGAGCTCAGTAGTGGTTCTGTTGTTGGGAGAGTATTTCCCCAAAACCTATTTCAGGGCCCATGCTGATACCTTTTCTTTGCTTTTGGCACGGCCAATGCTCATCGTGTACTATTTGTTATATCCATTTGTTTATCTGGTGAGTCGGAGCAGCCGTTGGCTCTTGGATCACTGGATTGGGGCAACAGGCAACAAGGCTCATAGTGTCTTTGACAAGGCCGAATTAAGCCATTGGATCAACGATCAAGTGGACACGCGTGAAGAAGCGGATGAACAAGAAGTGGATTTGGGATATTTTCACAAAGCATTGTATTTCAGCGATGTAAAGGTTAGAGCATGCATGATTCCCCGAACAGAATTGGTGGGTATTGAGGTGAACAGTGCTCGCGGTGAAGTTCTGGGGAGGTTCAACGAGAGCGGGTTGTCCAAATTGCTCATCTATCAAGATAGCATAGACCATGTGACCGGCTACGTGCATTTTCATTCGGTCTTGGCTTTGGACGAAAACAAAGCATTCAACCTGCAGGACCTGCAATTGCCATTGGCCATTGTGCCGGAATCCATGTCGGCATCCCGCCTACTCAAGCAGCTGACTACGGGCCGTCGCTCCATGGCCCTGGTGGTGGATGAATTGGGAGGAACATCGGGCATGGTTACGGTTGAGGATTTGTTGGAGGAGATTTTTGGGGAAATACAAGACGAGCATGATGAACCTGAGAGGACAGAGCTGGTGCTGGCCCCGGGGCATTATCGGTTCTCTGGAAGGCTGGAAGTGGACTACCTCAACGAGCATTACGGATTGGGCATACCCATTGGCCCCTACGAAACCCTGGGCGGATGGGTCCTCGAATGCTTGGGAAGCCTTCCCGAGGCGGGTCATGTGTGGACCGAGGGTCCATGGGAAGTAAGGGCCGAGGCAGTGAGCCTAACCCGCATTGACCTGCTAAGCCTCAAGCGTTTGGATGTAGAATCTTATGATTGATTGGGAATGAGGCATATTGAGCCTTGTTCCTTATTTTTGCATCCCTTCTCAAAAAGCCTTATCTTTCTAAATTCTTTATTTTTCAGCCTTTACCCAAATCAATTCCCCGGATTAACCTCAGATTATGTCGATTATTACCACGATACGTAGCAAAGCAGGGCTTTTGGTGGCCCTAATCGGTCTCGCCCTGGTTTCCTTTCTAGCCATGGATGTATTCAGTGGAAATGGAATTTTTTCGCAGCGAAATCCTACCGATGTGGGTGAAATCGACGGGGACAAGATCAGTTTGGCCCGTTTCGATGCCAAACTCCAGGAAACCATCGAAAATTACAAGGCCAACACCAAAACCGAGCAAATCGATGAGGCGACTATGGTCTCGCTCAGGGACCAAGTTTGGAGTGAATTTCTCAGGGAGGGGATTATGGGAGGCACTTACAATGAGCTAGGCTTGGAAGTTGGTCCAGAAGAATTGTACGACATGGTTCAAGGCAAAAACCTTCATCCCGAAATCCAGAAGGCCTTTGCGGACCCTGCTACCGGTCAATTCGATCGCAACAAGGTGGTGGATTTTCTGAAGAATTTGTCCAAACAGCCTGCCGATATGCAGAAGCGTTGGAAGGCTTTTGAGGACTATATTCTCAAGGACAGGGCGACCCGTAAATACGCCAACTTGGTTGGGAAGGGCATGTACATCCCTGATTTTTTTGCCGATGAATACGTGAAAGGAACCAATATCGCCGCTACGGGCCGATTTGCATTCTTGGATTATGCTTCCATTGTCGATTCCACCATCAAAATTTCCGATGCCGAATACCAGGAGGCCTATGAGCGCTTCAAGGCAGCCTACAAGCTCAAAGACGATATCCGTGCGATTGATTTTGTGAGTTTTGATGTCAATCCTGGGCCGGAAGACTCTGCAAAAGCTCGTCTAACTTTGATGGAACTCCGGGAAGCCTTTGCGACTGCAGACGATGACAGTGCCTTTGTGGCCTTGCGGTCTGATCTGCCATATGATGATCGTTATACCCCTGTTTCTAGCTTGACCCAACCTGCTTTGGTGGCTTTGGCAGCTGCGCCGGTTGGAACCCTCACCGACATTTACCTCGAAAACGCAGCCTTTGTTCTGACCAAACTTTCCGGCAAAACCAGCAGGCCCGATTCTGTGAAGGCCAGGCATATTTTGCTCAAAGTGGAGAACCAACCTGACACCGTGGTCAAAGCCAAGGCCGACAGCTTAGCAGACGCCATTCGCAAAGGCTCTGATTTTGCTTCCCTTGCGGTGAGTTTATCGGCCGATCCGGGTTCAGGCTCCAAGGGGGGTGATTTGGGTTATTTTGCGGAAGGCATGATGGTCAAGCCCTTCAACGATGCTTGTTTTGGGGGCCGAACTGGAGACCTCAAAGTGGTGCGTTCAGACTTTGGTTATCACATTATTCAAATCAATGATCAGAAGGGCCAGAAGCCCGTGGTCAAATTGGCATCGGTTACCGCACGTATTACTGCGACCACCGAAACATTTAGAGCACGTTATGCAGAGGCTACCCAATTTGCTGCCACGCTCAAGAATGCAGAGGACTTCCAAAAAGCAGTGGACAAAAAGGGTCTCCCCAAGAGGACGGCGGATAATGTCCGTATTGGCGATCGGACGCTGCCCGGCGTGAACAACGCTCGCGAAATTGTCCGCTGGGCGTACAAAGCATCGGCCGGTGAATTAAGTCCATTGTTCGAAGCGGATGACCGCTTTGTAGTGGCGGTTCTCACCAAATCCTTTGAGAAGGGCTACAAGCCTATGGAAGAAGTCAAAACGGATTTGGAAGCCCGGATACGCCGCGAGAAGAAAGGCGAATTGCTCGCTGCCAAATGGAAAGGAATTCTGCAACGCCATAAGAATTTGGAGGCTGCTGCCGCCCAAGCGGGCACCATGGTGCAGCCTTTGTTAGGCGCTTCCTTCATGGGTTCCTTCATTAATGGGGTAGGCCAAGAACCTAAATTGTCCGGGGCTTTGTTTGCAACCAAGCCGCGCACCTTGTCCAAGCCTGTTCCCGGCGAACGCGGTGTTTATGTCTTTGTGGTGGATAGCCTCAGCACCTTGCCCAAGGATTACGATCTCAAATCGGCCAAGGCCTCCATGGAAGGTCAGTATCGTGGTCGCGCTGGGAATGAACCCTTCGGTGCCAAGCGGGAATTGGCCAAGATCAAAGACGATAGGCACCTTTTCTATTAAGTAGCTTTGTAAGCGGTGAGCATCCGTAACAAAGTTCAAGAAAGCGGATTGCTGATTGTGGATCCGGCCACCTGGCTCTTTCCCGAAAAGCAGGTGGTGGGCTTGGATTTGGCTCTATTGATGGACGAGTTCGCGGTACTCCGCGAGAAATTATTTCGAGAAAAGGTACAGGCCTTGGATCCCGTCGAGTTTCGAGGCAAGGTAGTGGCCTTGTATTGCTCCGTTGATGCGATTTGGCCGCCGTGGGCGGTGATGCTCTTGACCGCAAGGCTTCAGGAAGGGGACCCGAAAGCAGGTCCGACCGCAGTTCATTACGGGACGCCCGAAGAGGTTCGATTGAAATTGTCCCTAGGGAGCATACAGGCGATGGACACAGGGCCTTACTTGGATGGACGGGTCATGATCAAAGCCTGTTCGAAAGCGGATTGGGCGCCCGCCTTGTACCAGGCCCTCAGCAGTCGTTTGCTGCCCGTGGTTCAGAGCTTGTGGTACGGGGAGCCATGTTCTGCAGTACCTGTTTACAAACGCCGGGGAAGGACGAGTTAAGCGCGTTCAACACGAACTTTATGGCAATGAATATTCGCGACCTAAAATCCTTTTGGGTATTGCTCACCCTCGCTGTTGTGGGTGGTCTGGGCATAATCGGTGTCGCCTTGCTTATTGGCGGATCGTTGACGGGCTTCAAGGCTGAGGAAGAAAAGGCTTACAGGGAGAAATTTTGGAATGAATACCGCGTATATGCGGTTCCGGTACCTGAGGAAATGACCTTCGCCGGAGAGAAAGTCCCGCTTTGGGATTTTGAGTTCAGGGAACGCGTCGAAAGAGAATTGTTACAGAATGCCTACGGGCAGGCTACCATGTTGCTGTATATGAAGAGAGCCTCGCGATGGTTCCCCATGATTGAGAAGGTTCTGAAAGAAAAGGGAATTCCCGATGACTTCAAATACTTGGCCGTGGCGGAAAGCGGCTTGGCCAATGCAATTTCATCCGCAGAGGCGGTGGGTTTCTGGCAATTTCTGGCTGCAACAGCCCGCCAACATGGTTTGCAGGTCAACGATGAGGTGGATCAGCGTTATGACCCATGGCTGGCGACCGAAGCGGCCTGCCGCTATCTTCAGAAATCCCATGCCCAGTTTGGCAATTGGTCCATGGTGGCTGCCTCCTACAACATGGGCACTTCGGGCTTGCAACAAGCGGCTCAGTACCAAGGCCAGGATTCTTACCATGCCTTGCATCTGAACAACGAAACCTCTCGGTATTTGCCCCGTATCCTCGCCATCAAGACCATCATGAAACACCCCGAGCGCTACGGGTTTCATTTGACAGCCGCTCAGCTTTACCTACCTTACGAAACCACCGAATGGACAATACAAGAACCTGTTGCCAATTGGGCGGCCTATGCCCGCAGCCAGGGAATGGACTTTCGTCAACTCAAAATTTTCAATCCCTGGATTCGCAAGCCCTATCTTCATAACAAAGATCGCAAGCCCTATACGCTGCGCAAGCCTACCCCAGAATTTACGCAGAAAGCCTCGCGCTGGGCCTTGGTCCCTGTTTCGGAATGGGGGCTGAATACGCCCAGCCCCAAAGGAC
>VHBD01000099.1 GCA_016872125.1 Sphingomonadales bacterium | reverse complement strand
CGCGAACCTATCGTCATTCAAAATATTCCCCGATTGGTACCCAATTGGACCGCCCCGATCTGCATTGGTCGCCATGCCTTCGGAGACCAGTACCGGGCCACCGACGTGGTGATTCAGGGCCAGGGCAAATTGAGCATGCGTTTTGAGGGTCAGGATGGCCAGGTCCAGGAATGGGAAGTTTACCAATTTCAAGGCAACGGTGTGGCCATGGCCATGTACAATACCGAAGAATCCATACGAGGCTTTGCTCGGGCCTGTTTTAACCAGGCTTTGCTCAAAGGTTGGCCCTTGTACTTATCCACCAAAAACACCATTCTCAAACAATACGACGGCCGTTTCAAGGACATCTTCGAAGAAATCTACCAAGCGGAATTCAAGCAGCGCATGGACGCCCAGGGCACCTTGTATGAACACCGCTTAATTGATGACATGGTGGCTTCCGCCCTCAAATGGCACGGGGAATTTGTCTGGGCCTGCAAGAACTACGATGGGGATGTCCAATCCGACACCGTAGCCCAGGGTTTTGGTTCGCTGGGTCTGATGACGTCCACCTTGATCACCCCCGATGGGTTGACCATGGAGGCCGAAGCCGCCCACGGCACCGTGACCAGACACTACCGCGAGCATCAAAAAGGCCGTCCGACCTCCACCAACCCCATCGCTTCTATTTTTGCCTGGACCAGAGGTTTAGAATTCAGGGCCAAAATTGATGGTAATCAGGAACTTGCCACTTTCTGCAACCAGCTGGAATCTGTTTGCATTGAGGCGGTAGAAGCCAGTGAAATGACCAAGGATTTGGCCGTCTGCATTCACGGTAACCAGGTTCACCACGGTGAACATTACCTCTACACCGATGAATTTTTGGGTCGCTTGGATCAACGCCTTCGGGCCAAGCGGCAAAACGACTAATTCCTGTCCGATTTTTTAATTTTTCACAAGCAAAGCCTCTTGACGCATTTGCTCGGATAATTCCGGGCCCAAATAGCGTTCAATGCGTTGGTGAACGAGGTAAATCAATGGTGTCATGGCCATAGCCGCGACCCATTTAAAGGCATAGTTCAACAAGGCTATTTGCAGAACCCTCTGCAGCGGCCAATCAGCACCCAGGTAAAAGGCTATGTACAAGACCACCACCGAATCAATTCCCTGGGAAATCATCGTGGATCCAGTCGCCCTCAACCAGAGTTTGCCTTCCCCTGTCAACCGCTTGATGCGCTGGAAAACCCATACATCCACCATTTGACCAACCAAGAACGCCGTGATGGAGCCTGCAATGATCCAAAGGCCTTGCCCAAAGACAGCTCCATATGCGGTCTGCATGTTCTCGACACCTCGCCCTTGCATGGACCCTGGCCAAAATTCAGCCGGCGGCAAAGCGATGCTCCCATAAACCATACCAAAGGCATAGAGTATGCACAAAGCCGACAAGGCCGAAAAAATCAAAACCACTTTGTGCCCATAGTATTCATTGATGAGATCCGTCATCACAAAAACAACTGGCCATAACAATACCCCGGCCGTCAGGTTAAATTCAAGAGTATTTCCTTGATTATCAATTCCCAAAAGGCTATTGAGGGAGAAGATTTTGACCCCGATGAACTCGGCAAGCAAAGCATTGGTCAAGAAAACAAATCCCAAAATCAGAAAGAGCCTGATTTTGGGTAAGGGCCAAGAATCAACCGAGGTCTTCATCCAAGATTACTTTTGTGCATCTGCAAGAATATGCCGCCTCAAATAACGCCTCAAACCAAGTTCTGACCAAAATTTTGACCATGGAAAACTTCACTGTTTACAATCCCGTACGGCTCAAGTTTGGCCCAGGAACGGTGGATAACGTCGGTCAAGATCTGGCCGAAGAAGGCCATCAATCGGTTTTGATCTTGCTGGGGCAAGGATCGGCTCGTCGAAGCGGTTTGTTGGACCGTATAGAGGCTCAACTGCTCAAGGCCGGCTTGTCTTGGGAAATTTTCGAAGGAATTCGGCCCAACCCGATTTACGAAGATGCAGACCGCGCAGTTCAAAGGGCCAAGGCCATGAAGGCGGATGCGCTCTTGGCCGTTGGAGGCGGGTCGGTCATTGACACGGCCAAGGCCGTGGCTGCTGGAGCTTATGTCGAGCATTCCGTTTGGGATTTTTATGCGGGGGAAGCGGCCAAACCATCCAAGGCCTTGCCGTTGTACGTGGTATTAACCTTGGCGGCAACGGGTACGGAGATGAACCGAGCCACGGTTCTGCAGAACAATGCCACCGGGCAGAAGCGTGGTTGGGGCAATGAGCATCTTTTTCCCAAAATCTCGTACTTGGATCCCCTCCTGACCCATACCGTTCCTGCCCATTACACGGCATACGGGGTGGCCGATTTGATGGCCCACACGCTTGAGCAATACTTTTCGCCGGATTTCTCCCCATTATCCGACGCTTTTGCGGCTCAAGTGATTCGAGAGGCCATGCATTGGGGCTACAAGGCGGTTCGAAACGGAAACGATGCCGAAGCCAGGCAGCAAGTCCTTTGGCTCTCCACCGTAGCGCTCAACGGCACGCTTATTGCGGGCAAAAGAAGGGGTGACTTTGGGGTACATTCCGTGGAACATGTGCTGTCGGCCCTCTTCGATATCGCTCACGGTGCCGGGCTATCCATTGTTTATCCGGCATGGATTCGTCATTTTGGACCGGCTTTCCTTCCCAAATTGGAGGCCTTGGAGCGGGCTTGTCTGCCCTCCATGTTCGAAATTCCGGAACTGGCCTCTTTGCTTCAAAATGCTGGTCATGAGGGCTCGACCATACCCTTTGTGAATCTACTGGAGGCCTTTTTTGAAGCGATTGGTACACCCACCCGTTTAAGTCAAATGAATCTTGGCCCCGAGACGCATTCAATCATTTTGGAAGCCTTGGTCAAGCACAAAGCCACCGGCAATTATTTCGATATTCAAGAACCCGATCATCGCCGCATCCTGGCCCTAATGGCTTAAGCGCCCCTAACGGTTTAAGCGCGTTAGCAAGGCAGGTACCTCCTTGGCCCTTAGTGGTATTTGGAGAAAAGTCCGGTGGCCATCCATTGAGCTCGGTGCAGGGCCTCCTGGTTAATTTTCAGTTTGATTCCCTTGGATTGCAACAGTTGAATCCATAATTCCGAAGGAATATTGCCCACCATTTCGTCATTGGCCATCGGGCAACCACCGTATCCCAACAAGGCCCCTTCTACCCATTCGCATCCACTATCCAAGGCTGCGAGCATTTTACCTTCTGCTAGGGATGGATGAGCATGCAAATGCAATCCCAGGTTCATACCGGGATACTGCTCCCGAACTGCTTGGTAAACCGCCTCAATTTCGTGGGGTAAGGCCAAACCGACGGTATCACTGAGGGCAATATCCTCAACGCCCATTTCCACCAGATTTTGGACCAAAACCAGGACATTCTCTACGGAATAGGGATCGCCGTAAGGATTCCCAAACCCCATGGACAAGTACACCATAAAGTCTTTTCCAGCACTTTCAGCCATGGCGGACCAGGGCTTTATCATATCCATAGCTTCCTGTATTGACCTGTGGGTATTGCGTTGCTGAAAAGTTTCGCTGACAGACAGAGGGAAACCAATTCGATGCACCGCCGAATGAAGCAAGGCATCTGCGTATCCTTGATCATTGGCCACCACGACCGAAATGCGGGTCGCTGTCTTCGAATAATCCAAGGCACTAAGCACCTCGGAGCTGTCTTTCATTTGGGGTATAGCCTTAGGGGATACAAAGGAACAGGCGTCCAAAACATCGAATCCCACTTCCAACAGGGCCTGCAAATAAGCTATTTTCTCCTCGGTAGGAACCCAATGCCGCAAACCCTGCATCGCATCGCGGGGGCATTCCACCAATCGGTATTGCTTTTGCGTCATTCCTTTGTTTTGGAGGGCCTTGGTATGGGATTTGTCCTGACTAGACCTTTAATTTGCATGCCCTAAAGTACACCTTAGCACCGCAGAGATGAACCATTCGGAAAACGAACCCATGGAAAGCCCTTTGGCCTCGGAAGAGTCCAACGTTCAAGAAAAACGTAGCTTGGCCTCCGAACCTACCGATGCATCTGCTTTGGACAGTGGGTCGATTGTTGAGGCTACGGAATTGGCAATTGAACCTTTGACGGAAATTCCCGTGATCATCCCGCATGCAGAATCGGAATTAAGTGCAGAGGAGCCCACCGAATTGGTGGAGGCTTTGATGGCGGAGGCTGAAGAGGCCATCCTTCCCGATTACAGCGCAATGGACTTGGAGGCTTTGCTCACCCATTTGGGAGGTTCGGTCAAGAAGTCGGAGTTATCGGAAGAGCATCGCAAAATTCAGGCAATCAAATCCCAGGTGGACCATTGGTTTCAGAAACTGAAGGCCCAACAAGAACTTGAACTTTTGGAAGGCGAATCCAG
This sequence comes from Sphingomonadales bacterium, assembly GCA_016872125.1. Classification (GTDB taxonomy): domain Bacteria; phylum Bacteroidota; class Bacteroidia; order UBA7662; family UBA7662; genus SYHX01. The sequence continues at coordinate 1,197 of VHBD01000099.1, read as the reverse complement.
CCAAGACTTTGTGCCGGTTTCCCAAAGCCCCCTCTTTCTGCTTTACCAAGACCTTTGGCAACGCTACCAAACCAAAAGGCAACAAGAAAAGCAAGAGAAAGAGGCCAAACTGCAAGCCAATTTGGCACTCAAAGAGGCATTGCTCGTCGAGTTGCATCAAGTGGTTGACCAAGAAGAACAAGGCAAAGCCGGGGTCAACGAACAACTCAAAAGCATACAGCAACGTTGGAAAGATTGCGGTCCTGTTCCCCCTGAACAACGTCAAGGTTTGTGGAATCGCTACCACCTGTTGCATGATAAGTTCTATAACAATTTGCGAATCAATCGCGAACTCAAAGAACTGGACTTGGCCAGAAATTTGGAAACCAAAATCCAGCTCTGTGAGCAGGCCGAGCAATTGCTTTTGGAAAATGATGTATTGAGGGCAGGTTCCAGGCTAACCCTCCTCCATGAGCATTGGAAAGCAACCGGCCCCGTACCCCGCCCACAATCGGAAAGTGTATGGGAGCGTTTCAAAAATGCCTCGGATCGCATCTTCCAAAACAGAAGGGGTAAGTTCGAAGAACTTGAATCATTGCGCGCTGAGAATTTTCGCCTCAAAACACAACTCTGCGAAAATTTGGAAATTTTGGTAAGAGCCTTGCCCGAAGAAAAGCCGAATTGGAGTCAATTAACCCAAACGGTCGAGCTGCTTCAACAAGATTGGCGTCAAACTGGCCCTATATCCAAAGAGCAACAAGAACCCTTGTGGAAACGATTTAAAGGCGCTCTGGATCAATTCTATGGCGCACGCCTTCAGCATTACAAAGCCGCCAAAGCGGCAGTGCAAGAATTAGTGCAACAACGTGAATTATGGTGCAAAGAAGCCGAGTCCTGGGGCCAGTCCACGGATTGGAAAGCAGGAACTCAGGCTTTAACCGCCTTGCAAAAAAACTGGAAAGATGCCCCGGCGTTGCCCCGTAAGTTTTCGGACAAGTATTGGAACCGGTTTCGTAAAGCCTGCGATACTTTTTTCCAAGCCAAGAACTCCTTCTTCTCCGACGAAAAAAACAAACAAGCTGAGAACCTCGAACGCAAAAAAGCCTTGGTCGAAAGATTGAATACCTACACCAGCTCCGGGGATACATCGCAGGACATGTCGGTCTTGATGGAAATTCAGCGTTCATGGAACGAAATTGGCTTCGTACCGATGGCGCA
>VHBD01000098.1 GCA_016872125.1 Sphingomonadales bacterium | reverse complement strand
GGATTTAATATGCCTTGGCGCACCTCCATAGCAATGGCGCGAACGGCGTGAAGCAACTCATTTCGAGAGCTGTACGAAAGGGCCAAATTGAGTTGCATTCTGGTATTTCCCGATGTTTGAGCAGAGGTATTTGCCAATTGATCGCGACATTCGGCAGGCAACATATCCAAATCCCCGAAGGCATGCAAGGATATTTGATTTTTCATGAGGGTGTCCAATTCGGACTGTATCGTATCTACCAACAACTGCATCAAGGCGGAAACCTCTTCCGCGGGCCTGGCCCAGTTTTCGGAAGAAAAGGTATAAAGCGTAAGGTATTTAACCCCTAGTTCTGCACAAAGCTCACAGGTTTCGCGAACTGCTTGAACCGCATAGCGGTGACCGTAAATGCGATCCTGACCCCTTTGTTGAGCCCAACGCCCGTTGCCATCCATGATGATGGCCAAGTGCTCCGGAACAAGAATGGAATCCAAAACTTTGCAATAATGATGCCTTAACCTTTACATCCGGCAACGCCGGGATGGTATACTGTACGAATAATTCACCATCAGGGACCAATACGCATCGTTGTAGGCGTTCACTCCCCGTTGGGTTCCTGGAGAGCGAACCGTATGCCCATTTTCCCAACTGCGATCGGATAAATCCGCTGCCATTCCATTACGGTGCAAACGCAAAAGTGAGGGATCCACAAATTTGCCTTTGATATCGTCAAGGTAATCGGTACTGGTATAACAATACACAAACTCTACACCCAAGCTGTGCTTATCGCGCAAATTATGACGAAAGCCCAAAGTCACGGGGAAGGCCCAGGCACTCAAGGCATAGCGTTCCTTTTCCACTAGGCCTTGCAATCCCGATTTATCCTCTAAGCCTTGGCCTTCGGTCCCCAAAGGTTGCAAAGAAACCCATTCGCCCCGGTACCGAGCTTGAGGATCAAACGAAATACGGCCAATGCCCAAACCCACATACGGGGCACTTTTCTTTTTGCGTGATCCAGGGACAAAAGGCCAAAAGTTGAATTCCACATTTAAAGTTGCAGATTGAATATTGTTCCGAAAACTCAAATTGATGGTGTCGCGAGAGGCCACCCCGGACAAGGAATCTGCCGCGTGGATGCGGTGCACTCCCCATTGCAACTTCAAACCCCAATGTGGATTAAAATTGTATTTGGAATAAGCAGCGCCTGCTGCACCCCACTGAAAGGTCCCCACTGGATTCGGGATATCGCCCACATAGGAAGTTGCTCCAGAGGAAATTCCCATCTCAAGCCATTGAGCATGCCCTGAACTGGATCCTCCTATGGTCCAAATTAAACCCATTATTACGGCAAATTGCCTGGTATTCAACCTAAAATAGTTGCCCACTGTGCAGGATTTAAAGACCCCAAAAAAAGGTGCGACCGAATCAAAGCCTTGGACAATCGTTTGGATAAATAACCCTTGATAAACTCAATCCAATAAACAAGTAGCCGTCGTTCAAGCCGTTGGTATTCCCTCTTGCTGAACCCAAGGCATTGGGCTTTAGCCAAGGGTGTAATTGTCTGGTACGATCCACAAACTCAGAGGCTTGTTGCCCATGAACTGAGCCAATTACATCCGGATTTACATATTTACCGCTTACGTCATCAAGGTAATCGGTGAACAAGATTCGATATCCTGCCTCCGCGGCGAAACGTGTATATTTATCTACGGTCCAACGTACTCCGATTCCCAAGGGAATGCCAATCTGCGTGGAACGGAATTCTTTCGTTTCGTAGTAATTTTCCAAACCCTGACCCTCCGTGGTGATATCTTTGAGACTCACCCATTTTACGGAATCAATGGCTGATTTCCCTTGGGTATCGAAATTGTAAACATTGAATCCACCAAAGACATAGAAATTGGCCCTTGTTACCGAGCTGTTGATCATGAATTCGCCAAATTTGTATTCAGCCACTACAGAGAACTCCGATAGAAGTGCTCGAAAACTAAGATTTCGCAGATTCACATCACCACGGACCGCAGTTACTGTACGGCTAACGGTGTCGACTTGAAAATATTCTGTTAACGGTCCTTTAAAATATCTCGAAGTATCGTTGAACGCTTGTTCACTGAGCCTGCGCAAACGAGGACTGTTGTCTGCGCCGGCGAGCATCGCAAAGTTGACATCCGCCCGCAATGAGATGTTTTTGGTCAAATGCCGACGAAAATGGGCGCCAACTCCGCCTCTGGTGCTGTAATAAAAATTATTCGCATGCGTCAAATCTCCTATGTAGTGGGTTGAATACAAATTAAACCCATATTCTCTGTATTGACCAAAAGCTGGAGACCACGCAGCGTACCCCAGGCCTACCGAGAACAGCAAGCACAAAAAGTTGAATTTTCTGGAGAATTTCATGCAATTATTTTAGCTAAAAGGCGAAAATACCCCCAAAAAACGCAAAATCAACCACGAAGGTCCAAACCCCACAAGAGTTTGGTCTTCAAAGGTTGAAAATCCGAATAGCCTTTAAAACGAGCCAGAGCGAGGTTTTTTTCGTATCGGCGAATTTCCAATGAACCATGGCCTCTCCAATCCAAGGACTTTCCATCAATCATCAAATTACAGGCCGCTCCCTCTGAAGGTGTTTTTAAACGCAGAATGCAGGTATCCGGCAGGATAACGGGGCGTATCCCCAATTGATGACCGGCTACTGGAGTGATCAAGAAGACCCTGCTTTGTGGCAAAATGATAGGGCCTCCACAACTCATTGAGTACGCCGTGGAGCCTGTTGGGGTAGAAATCAGCAGGCCATCGGCCTGGTAATGGTTCAAAATATCACCGTCCACATCGCATGTAATGCGCATGAGCCCACCACCCTGTCGTTGCAAGGCAATCTCATTCAATGCAAAGGCAAATCCTCGGTGTTCATCTGAACCAAAACCCTCTTTGGGATAGCGGCACTCTACCAAACTACGGCGTTCAATTTCAATTTCTCCTTGATGAATGGCCGATAAGGCCGTTGCGAAATCCTCTGGACCACCGGCTGAACTCAAGAACCCCAGTCTGCCCAAATGAAATCCAAAAACCGGCAAATCCCATTTCACCGCAAATTGGACTGCATCCAGCAAGGTGCCATCTCCCCCCAAGGTTAACACCAAAGCCTGTTCCTTCTTGCCTTGGATGGAATCAGGACAGGGCTGTACGGGATCAAAAAAAAGAGGCTTGAGATCCGAAAAACCTTCAGCGAGAATATCACGTAGGCTGGAATGCCACCACAGGTCAAGCGACAATCCCGCCGCTTCCGACATGAGCTTGCGCACGGCCTCCATTTTGAAAGCAATCGATGGTCTTGCGTAAACCAACAAGGTATCCACAGGCTTAAGCATTTAGATTCAGGCTTTGAAGGAAGATGCTCAAAAGTAAATCCGGCTTTTGAGAAAGAATCGATTCGGGATGAAACTGGTAACCCCAAAGTGGCCGATTGCAATGGCGCATTGCTTGCACGGAGCCGTCATCCTGGGCCCTGGCCAACAATTCAAATTCCCTTGGAACAGCGTCCAGGACTAGGGAATGATAACGCATAACCTCCAATCCATGCAAAGAATCAACGATAGGCCACCCTGACCGCACGCCTTGATTCTCCAACATGGGGTTTGCCACAAGAATGCTCGTTTTGCCATGCATAGGCCTCCTGGCTCGAACCAAGGACGAGCCAAAGTGAATTCCCAAAGCTTGATGGCCCAGACAGACCCCCAGCATGGGCTTCGTATCAGCATACCTTGCGATAAATTCCATGAGCCAACCTGCCTCCTCGGGAGTTCCCGGTCCTGGCCCCAGGATTGCGGCATCCCATTCTTCATCTTGAACCGAATTCATTGGATCATCGCACGTCAATACCCGGCAACAGTGACCTTCTTTCATTACCCAGGCCATCAAATTGTACGTGAATGAATCCCGGTTGTCAATCAAGAGAAACCTTGTCATAACCAATCCGATTACTTTAAATCAACGAGAATAGGCTAGAAAAAAGAGGTCCCCATCGTCCAAATGGCTTTACCCATGTCCAGCAAACCTGCCGCGCTGAATGGAAATTTGGACTTTAGCACGGATAAGCCGCCGGGAATTTGGGAGATTAAATGGAAAATCAATGACAATATCACCACCCATTTCAGCAACGCCAGCATGGCTCCTCCCCAACGGTAGGCGGTTTCCAGGCCTATAATTTTGAAAAATTTTGAAATCAAAGCATTTAGAGCCATGAGGACGAGTTGCACCCCCAGAAGGATTCCCACCAAGAGGCCCCATTGCGCCCATGGCCCTTGATCGGTACCGGATATGTCCCTTGCCCAATCCTTCCACCAAATCGACTGATGCAACAACCAAACAAGTGCCAAAGAAAAAGCTAAACCAAACCACTGCAAAAGGACTCCAAACAAGCCTTCTTGGTAACCTTTCCAAATCGACCAAAGCAATCCAAGGGCACAAATTCCTTCAAGCAACGACATTATTCTGAACTAAAAATCAAAGATTAAGAAAACCACTTTATATTGGGAAGATGATTGCCTACAAATATTCGAAGATCAGGTTTTTTCTCGGGGCCCTTGGCGTTTGGTTTATCCTTGCGAACATGCCTACCGTAGGGGCATTGGAGCATCCGTTCATCCATCCGCAACCACCTGATGCCAAATTCAAGCACCCCACCTGGACCGGAACGGCTTCGGTCTATGCTCCCAGATTTCAAGGAAGACGCACAGCATCCGGTGCGCTATACGATCGTAACAAGTTAAGCGCTGCTCATAAATTTCTCCCCATGGGGACTAGGGTTAGGGTTACCAACCTTCGAAATCTATGCTCCATTGAACTTGAAGTCAACGATAGGCTATCGAAAACCTCTCCGCACCTTATTGACTTATCACCGGAGGCTGCCAAACAAATCGAAATCCCCATTCAAGGCATAGGGAAAGTCAGGGTTGAACGCATTTCTTCGTAGGGTGGTTTCTGAATTCTTCATCAATCCTCACAACTTTGCTTGGATTGACCCAAATGGGGGGTACGCAACAAAGAATCCGGTTCTGGTCTTTCTTCGGGGTAATCCAACGCTTTGGCGCGCAATCCCGCTGGCTGACCAGCCTCGATCCAGGCACTCCACCACCAAGAGGCCACGTTTTGGATCGAAGCGGATAATCTTTGGCCCATTAACCCGCCCAGGCATTGATCGTAACACCGCACAAATTCTTTGGACTCCTTGCGCACCAAGAGCGACCTTTGTTGGATTGGGGAAAATTGCAAAGAGATAGGCACGGTGGTTCGACATCTCCGTTCACAGTCAAAAACACTCGCCATGGGCGCAGAACTTTCCCGAATAATATCCCAAATCGACAAACGCACATCGGGTATCCATCGAGGACGTTGGAAAGGCAGGAGCATTTGATCGATAAAATATTCAGGGATGCGACTCTCCAACAAGGCATGAATCCCATGTTGCCCGGTAAATTGCCCGTTATAATTGGAACACAAGTGCAGGGGAACGTGGGCATCTGCCAAATAATGGCCCAAATCCGCCGCATGACGGCAAACCGCACCTGCATCCCCCTTTGCAAAAGCGTTCACCAAGCGACGATACACCGTGACCGTATGCCACGGCAATACCCCGTGTTCACGCAGGCTGTCTTCGTGATAACACCGAATTGCATCGGTCCAGTTCATGGGCATGCA
>VHBD01000097.1 GCA_016872125.1 Sphingomonadales bacterium | reverse complement strand
TGCAGGGTGCGGTGAATGAACATGACCCTGGCATCCTGTTTATTATCCAGCTTATCGAGGATGTTGCGGTCAAAGATGAAAATCCCTTGCACTTTGGCTCCGCTGTTCAGGGCCAATTTCAAGGCCCGATTATCGTCCAAACGCAGGTCTCGGCGAAACCAATGCAGGTGAACGGGATTGGAGGGCATCAGAGACCTTTGAGGTTGGCCATTCCACCGTCAACGCCCCAGATTTGTCCGGTAACCCAAGAGGACTCAGGGTCCAGAAGGAATCTGATGGCGGAGGCGGGTTCAGACGCCTCGCCTACCCGACCTAAGGGATGCCTTTTGCCGGAGGCTTCCACCTTCTCGGGGGTGGAGAGCAGCGAACCTGCAAGGGGCGTTCTCGTCAAGGAGGGGGCCACCGCATTGAAACGAATTTGTTGAGCGGCGTATTCGGAGGCCAAACTTAAGGTAAGGCCTTCCAAGGCAGCCTTGGCGGCGGCGATGGAGCTGTGAAAGGGCATACCGACGCGGGCCGCGACCGTGCTCATCAAGACCACCGAAGATCCCCCCGCATTTTTGAGCGCAGGGAGAACCGATTGGATGCTTTGGATAGCGCCCAACAAATTGAGCTCCAGAGTCTGTCGGAAATCGTCCAAGGAGGTTCGGTGGAACGGCTTCAAGGGAATATTCCCCGGCATGTAGGCCATTCCATGAAGAACTTCCGGTAAAAAAGCCACGGGTGCGGGCTCTCCCGATAACACATCCCAACAGGTCCACGAGCCAGCAAGCCCTTCAACAGGTTGCCTGCCCCAGGCATAAACCTTGGCGCCGCGTTCGTGAAGTTGACGGACAAGTGCTGCGCCAATCCCGGACGTAGCTCCTACAACGAGGTAGCTGCGCCCAACCAGGGAAGCCTCCATCAGGAATTCTTGCCGATTTCGAGGTACTTCAGGAATTCACTGCGAACGTTATCTTGTTCGAAAACCCCGGAATACGAAGCGGTAATGGTGGTGCCGCCATGGTCTTGGACCCCACGCATCGAAACGCAAAGGTGGGCTGCATCCACGATAACCGCGACATCTTTGGTTTGCAAGGCTTCTTGAAGGCCTTCTGCAATTTGTTTGGTCAACCGCTCTTGGACCTGGGGCCTGCGGGCATAATAATGAACTAAGCGGTTGATCTTGGATAAACCAATGATTTTACCAGAGGAGAAATACGCCACATGAACTTTCCCTACAATGGGCACAAAATGATGTTCGCAATTGGAATGGACCACGATGTCTTTCTCCACCAACATTTGGTTGTAATCGTACTTGTTATCAAAAAGGGCAACCTTGGGTTTGTTGGCAGGATTGAGGCCGCTAAAAATTTCTTGGACATACATTTTGGCCACCCGATCCGGGGTTCCACGCAGGCTGTCATCGGTAAGGTCCAAGCCTAGGATGTGCATAATTTCACGAAAATGTTTGGAGATTAACTCCATTTTGAGATCATCATCCATCGCAAATGCATCTTCCCTCAACGGGGTATCCGCTGAACCGGGTTGATGGTGATCGCCTCTTTCGAAGGCATCGAGGAGCTCAAGGTCCCGTGCAGACAGCATAATTTCGGGGTGTTTCATACAAAATTACTTTTAAATCCAAATGGTTAGGCAATTCACCGCGGAGGATATTCCAAATCAAGGCGGATATATGCTCTGCGGTAGGGTTGAGGTTGGCAAATTCGGGAACATCCAGGTTGAGGTTGCGATGATCCAAGCGGTCGGTCACCTTCTGCTCAATCAGGTCCGAAAGGACCTTGAGGTCGATGACATAACCTGTTTCGGGATCCACCGAACCGGTTACCTCGATTTTCATTTCGTAATTATGCCCATGGTAATTGGTCAAGGAGCATTTCCCAAAAACTTCGCGGTTTCGGGCCTCGTCCCAGTCAGGTCGGTACAATCGATGGGCAGCGTTGAAATGGGCTACCCGGCCCACGGTGATTTTCATACTAAGTGTGAATAACATCAAGGGGGGAGTTTTGTTTGAAACCCTGCGGATTCGGCAGGGGGGGTCTTGGCTGCAGGCCCTGTGCAGGTTAGCTTTGTCCATGGCCTCTTCGACGAGATGAATACGATACCGCCAGCAGGAGACGAGCTCAAGAACCAGTCCAAGGTCATACGAGCATGGTGCTTTTACGATTGGGCCAATTCGGTGTACAACCTCTGCATCACGACAGCCATCTTTCCCATTTATTACAGCGGGGTGACCGATGCCCTTTCCAAGGAGCGCGGATGGTCGCGCCAAGTCGATAACCAATTGGGTGAAGGTTCGGAATTGGTTTCTTTTGTGAAATGGGGTTCTTGGGAAGTGCCTGCAGGGAGTCTTTATTCCTATGCCTTGGCCTTAGCCTATTTGTCCGTGGCTTTCGTTTCGCCTTTGCTGTCGGGTATGGCGGATTACGGGGCCAGACGCAAAAGCATGATGAACATATTCATCACCTTGGGTTGTCTGGCTTGCATCGGTTTGTATTTCATGACCGGGGCCACCTTAATGTGGGGTATGGCTTGCTTTGTGATCGCGGCTTTTTCGTGGGCCGGTTCGGCATTGTTTTACAACGCCTTTCTCCCGGTCATTGCCACCGAGGATCAAATGGACAAGGTCAGCGCCAAGGGTTTTGCCTACGGCTATGTGGGTTCTGTGCTGCTCTTGGTCATCAACTTGCTGTTCATTCTCAACCCGGGTTGGTTGAATATGGATACCGCGGGGGTTACGAGGCTTTCGTTTGTGAGTGTTGGCCTGTGGTGGTGGGGTTTTTCACGAATTACCCTGCGGGGTCTTCCTGCCGAAAAGCCCAGTGGGCCTGGGCTTGCCGTTCAAGGCTTGGGGGGATGGCTGCGAATTGGTGTGGGCGAACTGCGTTCTGTTATCGAGCGTATGCGACAAATGCCTGATCTCAAGACCTTTCTGTGTGCATATTTCTTTACCTGCGCAGGCTTGCAGACCATCATGTTGGTGGCCTCCCTCTTTGGGGCGGAGGTGCTGCGCTTGCCCTCTGACCGCCTCATCGGTGTCATTTTGATGATACAGTTGATCGCCGTCGCGGGTTCATTTGGCTTTGCTCGTGGGGCGGCTCGCTACGGGAATATACGTTTGCTGATGCTGACTTCCTTGGTTTGGATTGGGGTCTGTGTTGCGGCGGCCCAAGTCACCGAAGAATACCAGTTTTATATCATGGCCGCGGTAGTGGGGGTGATTATGGGCGGTTCTCAGACTTTGTTACGAAGCACCTATGCCAAAATGATTCCTTCCAATACGCGTAACAATGCCTCGTTTTTTTCGTTTTACGATTTGACCGAGAAGTTAGCAATTGTCTTCGGGACCTTCAGCTTCGGTTTCATCAACGAGTGGACGGGATCTATGCGAAATTCTGCCCTCTTCTTGGCCTTGTATTTTATTATTGGAATTTACTTTTTGGGTATTAACCGTAAACGCGGTGTTTATCGCTAATGAAATGTTGATTTTATGAACGGGATGGACGATAGGGAATTCGGTGTTGAAGTAGATTTTTTTGTGCCTTGCTTTGTGGATCAATTCTATCCGGATGCAGCCTTCGCGGCGGTGAAGGTTTTGGAAGCCTTGGGTTGCAGTGTGCATTGCCCCTCAGGTCAAACCTGTTGCGGGCAGCCGGCCTACAATGCCGGATTTTGGGAGGAGGCCAAGCCTGTGGCTTGCAAGTGGTTGCGTGACTTTGCCCCGGCCAAGCACGGGGAGCCTAGGCCTGTGGTGGTGCTTTCTAGTTCCTGCACGGGGATGATTCGCAATGCGTACGGAGATTTGTTATCGGCAGAGGGCATCAGCGTTTCGGATTGGCAAGCCATTCGGCCCAGGGTTTATGAATGGGTGGAATTTGTGCATACACATCCTCGTTTCAAGGACTTAAATTTTCGGTTTCCCCACAAGGTTTCTTACCATGATGCTTGTTCGGCCTTAAGGGAATGCGGAATACAATCCCAGGTCAGGGATATTTTGAATCAGGTCCAAGGACTTGAATTGATTGAACTCCCGGACGGGGAGACCTGTTGCGGATTTGGAGGCACTTTTGCGGTCAAGTTTGAGGGAATATCTACCGCGATGGCTGATCAGAAGTTGCAACATTATGGCACAACCGAGGCGGATTATTTGATCAGCGCGGACTTGTCTTGCCTAATGCATTTGCAGGCCTATGCGGATCGCCAAGGGTTGGGGGTTCGGAGTCTGCATCTCGCGCAGATTCTAGCTCAGGGATTGCAAGCGTAGGACCTCGAGGCATACACCATGGGCTCAACTTCGAATTTGAACACGCCTCTTCGTGATATTGTCGGACATTGGTCTGCAGAGGGCTTGGAAGCTTGGGTCAAGGAAGTTTTTCTTCGCATCGGTTGCAGCAAGGGACATGCCGCGATGGCGGCGGCCGTCCTGCTGGCAGCAGACCTCAAAGGCATTGATTCTCATGGCGTTGCCCGCTTGCCCGGCTATGTGCGCTTGTGGCGCAAAGGGCGGATCAATACGGATCCTCAATGGCGGTGGATCCAAAGAATGCCTGCGGTGGCGGTTTTGGATGCTGACGGAGCGTTGGGCTTGGTGGCGGGGCAAGTGGCCATGGAGAAGGCCGTTTCCATGGCGGCTCAGTACGGTACGGCCCAGGTCCTGGTCCGCAATTCTAATCATTTTGGAATAGCGGCTGAACATGCCTTGGTGGCCGCTGCGCGGGGTATGGTGGGCTGGGCCATGACCAATGCCTCCCCTCTGGTGGCTCCCTTGGGATCGAGCAAGCGCCTCTTGGGCACCAATCCCTTGTGTTATGCGTTCCCACCTGCGGGCAACGGCCTTCCTTGGGTCTTGGACATGGCCACCTCGGCCGTAGCCAACGGCAAATTGGAATTGGCCGCAGCCGCAGGACAAGCAATTCCCCAAGGTTGGGCATCGGATCACCGCGGTCAAGGGACTACTAACCCCAAGGTTCTCCAAGAAGGGGGTGCCTTGCTGCCTCTGGGTTCGACAACGGAGGGCGGCGTGCACAAAGGGTATGGCCTAGGTGCCTTGGTGGACTTGTGGTCAGGCCTGTTGAGCGGGGCTTCCTTCGGCCCTTGGGTTCCTCCATTTGTGGACTTCTTGGAGCCTGTCAAGGACGGCCCTGGACCTGGTCTTGGGCATGCCTTCGGGGCCTTGGCCATCGAGGCCTTGATGGAATTGTCAGAGTATCAGCAACGGTTGGATCGTTGGACCCAGGCCTTCGCCGAGGCCGGCCTTGTGCTGCACGGCATGCCCGAATGGGAGCAGCGTCGCATCCGCCTTCGAGAGGGGATACCCTACACGGCCGATGGGCGCAGGGCTCTCGTGGATCTGGGAGCCTCTTTGGATCTCCAAGCCCCTGGACAATAGACAGGCCAATTCTACGTTCATGAGCCGTAATTTGCGGACTTAACCCAATGCATTATGTTTGATTTGTTCGGAATGATGGACAAGATTGGCAAACTCAAAGAGGCTGTCGAGGATGTCCGCAACCAATGCGACCGTATTCATGTGACCCAGCGCTCCGAAAACGGTGAGGTGGAAGTGGTCTGCACGGCCAACAAGAAGATCGTTTCCATCAAGACCCTGCCGGAATATTTGAATCCAGCCAATGCCAATACCTTGGACACGTTGTTGGCTACCACGGTGGATGCAGCCCTGCGGGAAGCCCACCGAACGCACAAAGAGCTTTTCAAGAAATCCACCGAGGGTTTAATTCCCAATATTCCCGGTTTGGATTTGTCCAAATTCCTTTCATAATCCTCCCGTCCTGCCCATG
>VHBD01000096.1 GCA_016872125.1 Sphingomonadales bacterium | reverse complement strand
GGTCTGTACCGGGCATTGTCGGCTCCCACATACGTCAAGTCAAATCGTTCGGGTAGGTTGTAATCCACCTGAATCGTACCCAATTGCCAGGAGCGTCCCAAGGCATCGTGCACCATAAAGTCCAATTTGGGACCGTAAAAGGCTGCTTCGCCAGGGACCGTTACCGTCTGCATCCCCATTTCTGCGGTGGCCTCCATAATGGCCTGTTCGGCCTTGGCCCAAGCCTCATCCGTTCCTATGTATTTGGTGCGATTGGCCGGGTCCCTTAAAGAAATTTGAGCGGTGTATTTCTCAAAACCAAGAACATCAAAAACCTTCAATACCAAAGATATAACTTTCTTAAATTCGTCTTTTACTTGATCATCTCTGCAAAACAAATGCGCATCATCCTGGGTGAACCCTCTCACTCTAGTCAGTCCATGCAACTCCCCGTGTTGCTCGTAGCGGTACACCGTCCCAAACTCCGCCAATCGAAGAGGGAGATCCTTGTAAGAGCGGGGCTTGGCCTTGTAAATCTCGCAGTGATGAGGGCAGTTCATGGGCTTGAGCAAATACTCTTCCCCTTCGTGCGGTGTGAGTATGGGTCTGAACGAATCTTGGCCGTATTTGTCCCAATGCCCTGACGTTTGGTAAAGCTCTTTGTGCCCGATATGCGGGGTTACCACCTGCACATAACCCGCCCTGACTTGCTGCCTTCGCAAAAACTGCTCCAAGACTTCGCGGACCATGGCCCCCTTGGGCAACCACAGCGGGAGCCCCATGCCCACCTTCTCACTGAAGGTAAACAATTCCAACTCCTTACCCAACTTGCGGTGGTCCCTTTTGCGCGCTTCCTCCAAAAGGTGGAGGTGTTGCTCCAGGTCCTTGGCGGTGGGAAAAGAGACGCCGTAGATCCTCGTCAGTTGCTTGTTCTTCTCGTTGCCTCTCCAATAGGCTCCGGCGGTGTTCAATAATTTGATCGCTTTGATTTTGGAGGTATCGGGGATATGTGGCCCACGGCACAAATCCGTAAATTGCCCTTGGGTATAGAAGGTAATTTGTCCGTCGGCCAACCCCTCAAGCAATTCCAATTTGTACGGGTCGCCCTTCTTGATGAAATACGCGATGGCCTCCGCTTTGGAAATTTCTTTACGTTCAAAAGAGGCGCCTGTTGCAGCCAGGGCTTGCATCTTTTTCTCGACTACCTCGAAGTCATCGCTTGAAAAAGAATAATCCCCAAAATCAATGTCGTAATAAAAGCCCTGCTCAATCGCTGGACCTATCCCCAATTGGATCCCCGGATAGAGGGACTCCAAAGCCTCCGCAAGCAAGTGAGCGCTGCTGTGCCAAAAAGTGGATTTACCCCCTTGGTCCTCCCATTTCAAAAGACGAAAGGTGGATTCAGCGGGTAAAGCCCGGTTCAAATCCCAAACTTCACCATTGACATTGCAGGCCATCACCTGCCGAGCCAATCCCTCCGAAATGGAACGAGCCACGTCCAACCCGGTCGTACCGCTTGGGTAGTTTCGACGAGTACCGTCAGGGAGTTGGACGATGAGTTCAGAATGATTCATGGAATACGACGGTACGTGAGGGATTTACCTTTCGAAAAGCCTGCGAATATACATCATTTGAGGCGATTGAGGCCCTGCAAGGCCTGTGGATAGCCCTTGCGAAGGCGTAGGCATTCCTTGTAATCCGCAGCAGCCTCTTGAACCTTGCCCATCAACTCGTAACATAAGCCACGATTCAGCATTGCAGGGAAATCCTGGGCGTCCAAAGCCAAAACCTTGTCGTATCCCGTGATTGCCTCATCAAAATTCTTATCCAGCATATCCAAATAGGCCATGTTGAAGAGGGCATCCCGGTGTTGGGGCCTTACCTTCAGCAAGTTTCGGTAATCTTGCCGGGCCGAATCCAAATAACCTTGTTCTTGCAGCAACATGCCACGGGCATAACAGGCCTCCACATGACCGGGTTTGAGCTGCAAGACGTTCGAGAAATACCGATGCGCGGTCTGCGGATCTTTTTCCCTCAAACCCAGTTCTAGATAGGCCGCATACAAATTGGGGTCTTGTTCGATGGCCGTGAGCCATGCCGATCGAGCAGCTGCGGTGTCCCTAAGCTCCAAATAGGTGAGCCCTTTGAGCAAATACCCTTCCGCCAAACGCTTATCCCGCCGCAAGGCTTCGTTCAAATACTTGAAAGCAACCCCATGCTGGCGGTTAATCAAAGCGAGTTCTCCCCGCCGCAAATACACCCTGACCAATTCCGGATTGCGAGCCATCGAAACCCTGAGCGCATCATCGGCTTCTGAAACCAAACCCAACCTTGTGTATATTTCCCCTAAAATACAGTAAAACAAAGCATTCCCTGTATCCAGCAAAAGTGCTGATTTAATATCCTGCAAAGCCTTTCGAAGGGCCTCTCGGGGCTCGTCCGGGCTTCCCATTCCCGTGGGGTCATCAGGACCGCTTGATACGGCAGCGCCTGACGAAACCATTGGGTTTTCACGATCTTGGGTGAGCCACCAATCCGCCCGTTCTCCGTAGGCTGTGGCATCCGATGAATTCATCGCAATGCGGCGGTTGAGTTCTTGCAACGTACCCTCGGAGGTAGTGGCCTCCTTGCGCTCGGCGGTCCTATCCACATTTTGGTTTTGACGACAAGAAACGGCCGCTAGCAAAAATGCTAAGCCCAACCCTATCCACCAACGTTGCCCTGAATTGACCATTAATTTTGTCAAAAATAGGGCCTCCATGCGCAATCATCAACTTTCTGGATCAGGACAAGCATACTGGATTCAAAATACCAGACCTAATAAATTCATTCCATGGACATTAGGCTTCCTTGTGCTCCAAGGCGCCTTGTCGGGTGGGCTAGCGATGGACACCAAGGCCCAAGATTCCTTGATTTACCCGTCGGAATTAAATTTTCGCAACGCCCGCATGTTAACTCGCGGTGGGGACAATGCCGAGGCGTATTGGAATACGGCTTCCAACCAATTGGTTTTCCAGAGCAATAACCCCGCTTGGGGTTTGGAATGCGATCAGATTTTTGTTTTGGATTCATCCCGCGTTTTGCCAACGCAGGGCCAAGCTTTGGACGATCGCATCACCCAAAAACCGGTGATGGTCTCCACCGGCCAAGGCCGTACCACCTGCGCCTATTTTGTACCCGGTGATCAAAAGGTGGTCTGGGCCTCTACGCATGGTCAGCAAGAGGCTTGTCCACCACCACCCGCCCCCCGACCCGACCGCAAATACCTGTGGTCGATCGACGAAGCCTACGATATTTATATCAGCGATTTGAAGGGAGGGCAACTGGAAGTTTTGGTGGGTGCTCCCGGTTACGATGCCGAAGCCACCTTTTCGCCGGATGGCCGTTGGATGGTTTTTACCAGTACCCGCGATGGGGACCTCGACCTTTACCTCATGTCCTGGCCGGACCGCAAGATTCGAAGGGTAACCCAGGCATTGGGGTACGATGGCGGGGCCTTTTTTTCGCCGGATAGTAAGCAGCTAATTTTTAGGGCATCCCGCCCCAGCACCCCCGAAGAAATTCGGGAATACCGGGAATTACTGGCCCAAGGTCTGGTGGCCCCAACCCGCATGGAGCTCTTTACTTGCGACCTGGATGGTCGTGGAATGCGTCAAATCACCCAACTTGGCGGGGCCAATTGGGCACCTTATTTTCATCCCGATGGTCGTCGGGTCATTTTTTCTTCGAACCACCACAGCAAAAGGGGGTTTCCCTTTAACTTGTTCATGATCAACCTGGACGGTACGGGCCTGCAACAGGTCACCTTTGACTCCACATTTGATTCCTTTCCGATGTTTTCACCAGATGGCCGTCGCCTGGTCTTTGCCTCCAACCGACGCAATGGAGGAACCCGAGACACCAATCTTATTCTCGTAGACTGGGTCGACCGTCCTTAACTTCGCGAAGATTACCCCTCTTAAGTCCATCGCTTATGCCTGTTTACCATCGCCTGGGACAAATCCCACCCAAACGACACACCCAGTTCCGCAAAGCCAACGGGGAACTGTACTACGAGCAATTGTTCGGGACGGTGGGCTTTGAGGGGATGTCATCGCTGATGTACCACCTGCATCGTCCCACCATCATTCGCTCCTTGGGCGAGCCTGTGGATGGTAGACCCGCCATTGCCGTTCAGCATAACATAACCCCTCGCCGCTACCAGGGTTTTCAGGTTGAACCCGTTCAGGATTACCTCCAAAGCCGGGTTCCCCTTTTTGTGAACCATGACCTCACCATGGGGCTTGCCGCCCCAAGCGGGAGCAGCCAGGATTATTTCTACAAAAACGCGGACGCCGATGAATTAATTTTTGTCCATCGTGGGACAGGAACCCTGCGGACCCAGTTGGGGAATATCGCCTTCGAAAAAGGGGATTACCTCTTAATACCCCGAGGGATGATTCACGTTTTTGAATTTGATGGGCCGGACAACCGTCTGCTCTACCTGGAATCCAACGACCCGCTGTACACCCCCAAGCGCTACCGCAATTGGTTTGGGCAATTGTTGGAACATTCCCCCTACTGCGAAAGGGACTATAAACTCCCCACCGAGCTGGAAACCCACGACCAGGTAGGTTCCTTTGAAATAAAAATCCGTAAGCAAGGCATCCTTCATTCGGTGGTCTATGCCAGCCATCCTTTTGACGTAGTGGGCTACGACGGCTATAATTTTCCATACGGCTTCAGCATCTACAACTTTGAACCCATCACGGGTCGGGTTCACCAACCGCCCCCGGTGCATCAAACCTTTGAAAGCAAAGGTTTTGTGGTCTGTAGCTTTTGTCCCCGCCTTTACGATTACCACCCGCTGTCGATCCCTGCACCCTACAACCATTCCAACATCGATTCCGAAGAAATCCTGTATTATGTGGACGGGGATTTTATGAGCCGTAACGATATTGGACCCGGTCAAATCACCTTGCACCCCGGCGGTATTCCTCATGGACCCCACCCCGGCGCCTACGAGCGCAGTATCGGCAAAACATCCACCGATGAATATGCCGTCATGATCGACACCTTCAAACCGTTGGCCATCACCCAAAACGCGATGGCCTTGGACGACGGGAAGTATTACCGATCCTGGATGGAATCCGCCTACGAATAAACCCTTTCGCTTACTACTCCCTCGCAACACCATGAACGAAACCTTGACCCAACCCACCACCGCCTCGGTCAACGAGGACTTTCTTCCGCTGCTGGGGACAGACCATTTGGAACTTTATGTCGGTAATGCCAAACAATCCGCCTACTATTACCAGGCCGCCTTTGGCTACGAATTGATTGCCTATGCAGGCCCAGAAACTGGGCTCAAGGACCGAGCCTCCTACGTTTTGCAACAAAACAAAATCCGTTTGGTCCTCACTTCCTCCTTGCACCCGCAGACCGAGATCTCCAAACATGTGGACCAGCACGGTGATGGGGTCAAATTTTTGTCACTCTGGGTGGACGATGCCACAGCGGCCTTCGAAGCGACGGTGGCCCGCGGTGCCCGTCCCCATCAGGCCCCCCAAGTGCTCGAAGATGCTCACGGCAAGGTGGTCATCGCCTCCATTCATACCTACGGGGATACCGTTCACCGCTTTGTCGAACGCAAAGACTACCACGGTCTTTTCCTGCCCGGTTTTGATCATCCCCGGTGGAAACTCCCGGTGGAGACTGTAGGTCTCCAGTACGTGGATCATTGCGTGGGCAATGTCGAACTCGGCGCCATGAACACCTGGGTTGAGTTTTACGAAAAAGTCATGGGCTTTCAATTGCTCATCACCTTTGATGACAAGGATATCTCCACTGAATATTCGGCCCTTATGTCCAAGGTGGTATCGAACGGCAACGGATATGTCAAATTCCCCATCAACGAACCGGCCGAAGGCAAAAAGAAATCCCAAATCGAAGAGTACATCGAGTTTTA
>VHBD01000095.1 GCA_016872125.1 Sphingomonadales bacterium | reverse complement strand
CGTAACAACGATTTGACCGTGTTGCAAGCCGCTCAATTTCCGTTCACCAGGCCTTAACTGTATCCCCCTTACCGTCTGCCGTGACCCCCTTACCGTCTGCCGTGACCTCCTTACCCTTAGAAACCGACGTGCTCATCGTGGGTGCCGGGCCTGCCGGCGCGACCACTTCCTTGTTCTTGGAGCGTCAAGGGGTCGAGCACTGCGTGATTGACCAAAGCTTATTCCCGCGGGACAAAATCTGCGGAGACGCCTTGAGCGGCAAGGTGCTAGACGTCCTTGCCCGTTTGGATCCCGCCGTGGTGGAAGAAATGGAGGCCATGGCCCAAGAATTTCTTCCATGTTACGGAATCACCTTTGTGGCACCGAACGGCACCGAATTGTCCATACCCTTTCGAACCAAAATCGCCAATCGACAAACCGCTGCGGGGTTCATCAGCCCTCGTCTTGATTTTGATGCCTTCATGGTTTCCAAAATTCGGCCTGAACGCCTGCACACCGGTTGTCGTATGATTGCCATCCGATCCGCCAAAGCCCAAGGGCCTCAGGATTACCACGAAGTTGAGGTGGAGCAGCAAGGCCAGCGGCGTACGATCCGCGCCCGTTATCTGCTGGGATGCGAAGGCGAGCGTTCCCTGGTCGCCAAGCAATTGGCCGGCTATGTCAAACAAAAGGAACATTACTGCGCCGCCCTTAGGGCTTACTACACGGGAATCACCGGATGCCATTCCGATAATTACATCGAACTGCATTTCCTCAAGGACATTCTTCCGGGCTACCTCTGGATATTCCCTCTGAGCAATGGGCGGTTCAATGTGGGGATTGGCATGGCTTCGCATCAAATCGCAAAACGTAAGGTCAACCTCAAGGCCGCCTTCGATCGGGCAATCGAGGAAATCCCCGCCCTGAAGGAGCGATTCCGCCACGCAGAGGCCCTAAGCCCCTTGCAGGGTTGGGGCCTGCCGTTGGGCAGTAAGCGTTTTCCTTTATCGGGCGACGGATTCCTGCTGGTCGGCGATGCGGGCTCCCTAATCGATCCCTTCACCGGGGAAGGCATAGGCAATGCCATGAAAGCGGGCTACCATGCGGCCAATTACCTGGCTCTAAGCCTGCAGAAGGGCCGTCGTGACGCCCAATGGTTGCAGGGTTACGACCAATTGGTGTATCGTGACCTTGGTGGGGAGTTGCAAATCGGCAAAACCCTGCAGCGTTTGACCAATTACCCCCGCTTATTCAACCTGGTCGTGGGCAAAGCCGCCCGAAATACCGAGCTCAAGAACCTCATTACTTCCATGTTCGACGATATCAGCCTGAGAAACAAGCTCAAAAACCCACTATTTTATCTTCGCCTTTTATTCAATAACCGTTAACCGAGCATTAAAAATTTTCCAAACAGAAAAAATGGGGTGGTTTTTCCAATGTGATTTGTAATTTTAAATTCTATTTAAATACTATGAAAAACTTTTGGTTTGTCTTAATCGGTGTTCTATTGACACTGTCCTGTAAAAAGAATGATCCTTGGATCGTTATTGGCCCCGACCCTGTTGGTAATGGAGGTGGTAATGGAGGTGGTGGAACTACAGGTCTGGTCGTTTCCAAAGTCCAGAATGCATTTGGAATCAATTTCAGCGGAAACTGGTGCCCACCCTGCGGTGCCAACGGTATTCCAGCGTTGTACCAACTAAACACCACCCACGGCGCCAAATTCCATGGCATGAAAATCGGCTTAGGGAATAACGATCCATTCATCATTGGAGAAGGTTCCTCGATGGCCGGCACCTACAGCGTTTCCGGCATCCCTGCCTATGTTGCAGGTGCTAATTTTCTGCAGAGCTCCAGCGCTTGGACCTCTGCGGTCAACGGCATCGTTGCGACCGCCCCAGCAAATGTCAAAGCCGGTGTAGCCCTTCGCCGTACCAAAGTTGGAGATTCCATTTACGTGGATACCAAAGTTGAATTTTTCCAGGCAGCCCCTGCGGGCAATTATTCCTTGGCGGTTTACCTCGTCGAGAATAACATTACCGGGGTGAGCCAGGCCGGTCAAAGCGATCCCAACTTCATTCACAAAATGGTTTTCCGCGGAATCGCTAACCCAATTCCAACCAAGCCTATGGTGGGTAATTGGGGCGCTGAATTGGAATCCTCTGGTACAGCAATACCTCAGGGCCGCACCTACGAAACCAAATATGCCTATGTGGCACCCCAAGGTTTGACCCCGGCCGTTAATCTTAACAATTGCCAAGCCATCGCCGTCATTTTCGAAACCGATGCCAGCGGCAAACCAACACAGGTGTTGAACAGCGGAATAAATTAATCCAAGGCAAGAAGCCGAGGATTTCAAACATCGATATTCGCTTATTTGACGAGCGTTTATTTTACGAGGGCCGACCTGTCATCAGGTCGGCCATTTTTTTGGATAAATCCATCGCTGCGGCTCGGGCTTTTTCCGCAAAATCAAGCCCGGAGGAAGCGTAGAGAATGCTACGAGATGCGTTGATAATTAGGTTGTTATATTCACCGCATCCCAATCGGCACACCGCTTCCAAATCCCCGCCTTGAGCCCCTATTCCCGGAACCAAAAAGAAATGTTCCGGGTAAGCCTTGCGCAAATCGCCCAGTTCTTCCGGCCTTGTGGCACCAACCACCAACATCGTGTCTTCTGCCGTCCCCCATGCCAAGGCGGCATCCAGCAGGTGACGGTAGTAAGGCAAGCCGTCCGCCGCGATCTTGGTTTGAAAATCCGCGGCCCCAGCATTGCTGGTCAGTCCCAAGACCACTGCCCATTTGCCGGGCCTTCCCAGAAAGGGTTCCACCGAATCTCGACCCATATAAGCGTGCAGGGTAACCGCATCTGCATCGTATCGCTCCCAGAATGCTTCGGCATAGCGAGCCGCCGTATTGCCGATATCCCCGCGTTTGGCATCCGCGATCCGCAGAATCCCCGGCGGGATCATGGCCACCGTTTCCGCAAAATCCTCCATCCCTGCAGGACCCATTGCCTCAAAGAAAGCCAAATTGGGCTTGTATGCGATACAACAATCGGAAGTCGCCTCGATAATAGCCTTGTGAAACGACCGTACCGGATGAGCATCGTGGCGCAAGCAGGCCGGGATCAGGTGAGGGTCCGTGTCGAGGCCGATGCATAACATCGTTTGCCGCTCTTGAATTTGATTCAAAAGAGCGCTGCGGGTCATCAGCGGACGAGGGGGGATCGTGCTCATAGGGCGCCTTTATTGATTTTGATGATGCACGGCAATGCGTCGGGAAACTTCGCCCGCCAGGTGTGCAAACGCTACGCGGCTTGCTTCGGAGGGACCATCGGTCAGAGGTAGCGTGGTAAGAATTTCCAACGATAATTGTTGGGACAGGGCTTCGGTGCCGCCTTGGCCAAAAGGAAAATAACGTGCCTCCGGTTGCTCGACCGGGGAGAACCAAGCCATGTTCTCGATAATCCCCAGAAGATTCAGGCGAGTTCCTTCGGTCTGAAACATGCGCCCTGCTTTGAGCGCATCGGCCAAGGCCATGGCTTGAGGGGTCGTGACCAAGAGGCCGAAAGCCTCCGGAAACAATTTAGTCAAAGTGAGTTGTACATCCCCCGTGCCCGGTGGCAAATCAATCAGCAGATAATCCAAGATCCCCCAATCAACCTCCGAAAAAAACTGCTTCAAAGTATTGGAAGCCATGGGACCCCGCCATATCAATGGCCGGGAGGGTTCAATCAACAAGGCCACGGACATCATCTTCAATCCGTCCACTTCCACCGGAATCATTCGGTTGTCTTGAAGGCCGGGTTGTCGTCCCTCTGCGCCCAGCATGAGGGGCACATTGGGCCCGTAGAGATCCGCATCCAACAAGCCAACGCGGGCCCCTGCATCCCGAAGCGCCTTGGCCAAATTCACGGCAACCGTGGTTTTGCCCACACCACCTTTGCCGGAAGCCACCATCACCAGGTTATGGACCCCTGGCAGCCAGTCCATTCCTTGAACACGACCCAGGGTTCTGGCCTCCATGCGGATTTCCACCTGCCAGGCATCGCCCCAATCCTCACGCAATACTTGCCGGCAATCGCCCTCCATCTTGTCCTTCAAGGGACAGGATGGGGTCGTGAGCCGCAGAAGGAATCGTATGGTTTGATGAGCGGTATCAACCTCCACCTCCTCGATCATGTTCAAGGACACGAGGTCCCGATGCAAGTCCGGTTCTTGAACCTTGGACAGGCTCCTTAAAATCTCCGATACCGTAGGTGCTGGGGCAAGCATTGGAGGCTCAAGCGCGTCCGAAATCCCGAAGGGTGCGCAGGTGCGAACTCACAGCCATGGCCATGTTTGGAAACGCGTTGTAGGGATGACCAAATTCAGCAGCTGTTTCGCGTACAATGCGAGCAATGGCCGGGTAATGAATATGGGAAATGTTAGGGAACAGATGATGTTCAATTTGATAATTCAGTCCCCCTAAATACCAGGTCAAAAAACGATTGTTGGGCGAAAAGTTAGCCGTGGTTTGCAATTGATGTACGGCCCACGAATTATCCATTTTGCCCGCTTCGTCGGGCAGGGGTTGATCCGCGCCTTCTACTACATGCGCTAATTGGAAAACGATCGCCATGATAAACCCTGCCACCAAATTCACCACCATGAAACCGGTAAGGACAAGCCACCACGGCATATCGCTGAAGACCAACGGCATAACCAACAATAAGCCAAAGTAAACTGCCTTGCCCGTCGCCAGAATCACCATTTGCGACCACAAGAAGCGAGGGCCTTTGTCCACCGACCATTGGATGGCTTGACGCACATCCTTGACATAGAAGGACAGCGTCATCATCGCGTACAAAAGAGGAGCATACCAATGTTGGTAGCGGTGAACCTTTTTGAGCGGGCGATGTTGATCAAAGCGCAGCAAAGCCATCCCCGAAATATCTTCGTCCGCTCCGTGAATGTTGGTGAAGGTGTGATGGAAAACATTGTGTTGCATTTTCCAGCTGAATTTATTTCCCCCAATCATATAGATCGAAGAACCGAACAAGGTATTCACCCAGCCTTTGTCAGAGAACGCATTGTGGCAAGCATCGTGCATCACCCCCATCCCAATACCCGCCAAGGCTATACCCAACCACAGAAAACCCAAAACGGACAGGTACCAAGGCATTGGCACCCAAATCAGGAGGGCCAAAGGAATTAGGTAAGCAAGAATCCAAAAGGTCCCTTTGCCGATCATGCGCCAACCCCCGTTGGATGATTTCCCGCTCTCGGCAAAGTAGGCTTGTACCTTTTGCTTCAACGATTGGTGGAAAGTAAACTGCTGTGGATTCGAAAAACGTATCGTTTGGCTCATGAGCGGTAAAGGTAAGGGCAGATACCTAAGGGTGTGCCCACACCGCCGAAGCGTACGGGGGGATTTCCAGACGGTATAATCCTTTGCCCAAGTATTGGGCCGAAGCTTGACCAAGCAATTTGATCAAGGACGATGGACGATTGCGCAATTTGACAGCGGAGTCGGGCAGATCCTTGAGCTGAATGGTCACCACAGCAGGCTGGGGGGAACGGTTGATGGCTACCCAACAATCCTCCTGCAGGTAACGCCGAGACATCACCAAGACCTGATCTTGGTCGTGCAGAAAATGTGTGGAACCGTATTGCAGCGCCATGCTCGAGGCCCTTAATTCCAGGAGACGCTGGCAGTGGCGGCGGGTCTGTTCCTCGTGGGGATTCAATCCCTGGAAGAGCATGGGACGACGATTATCCGGATCGCCGGCGCCCACCATTCCAATTTCGTCACCGTAATACACAACTGGAACCCCGGGGATGGTCATGATGAAGGTCTGCAGCATTTGCAGCCTGCGGTAGCCCAAGGTATCCTGAATTTCCACTGCCCTATCCCAGCCTGCCGCAATGGGATCTTCGTCGAACTTCAAGGCACCTGAAGCGTAAGCGATAAAGCGCGGCATATCATGGTTCACC
>VHBD01000094.1 GCA_016872125.1 Sphingomonadales bacterium | reverse complement strand
AACATGTTCGTTTATACAAGGAGAGGAATTTATTGCCTTTAGAAAACAAACCAGGGGCAGGTTTGTATGGTATAGGTATCGAAGGATTATCGTACCAAGCTCGCATCCCTTGTCTCATCGTTCCCTAATTCTGTTAAGTTGTAAGACCTTTTGGTTCGCCATCCTCCTTGGGGTGGCCCACGTGCTGTACTCCAACAATACCTCAGCAAAAGAAACGGAAGAACCCCCACGCAAAATTCCACGCTATATCTTATCGGGCTACTTAAGGGGTCAGAACGGAGAAAATCTGCTGGGGGCAACCGTCAAAGTAGAAGGTTCAGGCTTGGGAACTGCGAGCAATACCTACGGGTATTATGCCCTCACCCTGGATTCAGGAACCCATGTTCTAAGCGTTCAATACCTGGGCTACAAGACCATCCGGCAAACCATTACCCTCGTTGCCAGCAAGCAGATCAATTTCACCCTGCAAGAAACCAGTATTCAGGCTGCTGAAGTGGTGGTGGTGGGTCGGCGAGAAGATGCCAACGTAACCCAAGGCCGAATGAGTGTCAGCGAAGTGGATATCAAGCAAGTCAAGAGTTTGCCCGTATTGATGGGGGAGGCGGATATTCTCAAAACCATTCAACTTCTGCCCGGCATCAAAAACGGTGGAGAAGGGACCACGGGCTTTTACGTCCGTGGTGGAGGTCCTGACCAAAACCTAATTCTCTTGGATGAGGCCGTGGTTTATAACGCCTCGCATTTGTTCGGGTTCTTCTCGGTATTCAATGCCGATGCTTTGGCCAATTCTCAAATCATCAAAGGGGGAATGCCGGCGGAATACGGGGGTAGAATTTCATCGGTACTGGACCTGAGCATGCGGGAAGGGAATAACCAAAAGTTTGTGACACAAGGAGGCTTGGGTTTGATCGCATCCCGTTTTACCACCGAAGGGCCGCTCAAACAAGGCAAAGCCTCCTACATTTTATCGGGCAGGCGCACGTACCTCGATGTTTTGGTGGATCCCTTGATTCCTAAAGATGCTACCGCCAAAGGCTCTGGATATTATTTCTACGACCTTAACGCCAAAATCAATTGGCAGCCAAGCCCCAAAGACAGGCTGTACGCCTCAGCCTACCTTGGGAAAGATGAATTTAATTTCAAAAATCGCAAAAACGGTTTTCAATTTGATATACCGTGGGGGAATACCACCACAACCCTGCGTTGGAATCGCATCCTTGGCCCCAGAGTTTTTGTGAATCATTCCTTGATCTTCAGCGATTTCAATTTTGGAACGGGCTTCAAGCAAAATGATTTTCAATTACGATTGAGTTCCGGGGTTCGTAACATTACGCTTAAGCAGGATTTTGATATCCATTTGAGTTCCGGTCATCGTCTCAAAGCAGGGAGCCAATGGATACGGCATTGGTTCCTACCATCGGTGGTTCAAGGACGCACCGGGGAATTCGATATTCAGACCAACAATATTCCTCGACTAAACGCCATTGAGTGGGCTGCCTATCTTCGAGATGAATGGGATCTTAACGATCAGTGGAAAATCAATGCGGGGCTTCGATTTGCCATATTTCAACAATACGGCCCCTACAGTTATGAGAGCTACAAGGACCTATCATTGGTGGAAAGATTGGACAGTGTAGGATTCGCCTCTGGTCGAAAGGTGATCTTTTATCCAGGGTGGGAGCCAAGGTTCAACCTTCGCTACTTGATTGATAATCAATCTTCATTCAAGGTTGGCATTACCCGCAATTTGCAGTTTATCCATTTGGCGTCATCTTCAGGAACTTCACTGCCGGCAGATTTATGGATACCCAGCACCCTCAAAGTCAAGCCCCAAATCGGGATTCAATATGCAGCAGGGTATTTCCGCAATTTTGCAAGCAATACGTACGAAACTTCTGTGGAATTGTATTACAAGGACCTGCGCAACCAAATTGATTTCCGGGAAGGTGCCGTCAACGGGTTCAATCCGTTGATCGAGAATGACTTGGTCTTCGGGCGGGGGGAGGCCTACGGAGCAGAATTTTTGGTGAAGAAAGCCAAGGGCGCGTTGAGCGGATGGATTGGTTACACGCTTTCATGGACCAATCGAAATTTTCCGGACATTATGAACGGGAAGACCTATCCTTACAAGTTCGATCGTCGGCATGATTTATCCGTGGTGGCTTCTTGGAACCAGAGCCCAAGGTGGAAGTTTTCCGGAACCTTTGTTTTTTCGACGGGGAATGCCTACACGCTGCCGGCGTCTCGTTATTTCTTCGAAGGTCAAATTATAGATCAAATAGGGGACAGGAACTCGTTTCGATTACCGAACTACCATCGATTGGACTTCTCGGCGGTGTACACGCCTCGTGCTGAACGCTTAAATCTAAGCCCTAATGTTGTTGGATCAGAACCCGGGATGGGGAAACGAAGTCGATACCTCGGAGAATGGATCTTTGCGGTGTACAACATGTATAGCCGATTAAATCCTTTCTTTATCTATTTGGATAACGAAGGTTCTTTGCAACAAAATTCACTCAAGGTCCAGGCGAAGAAAGTTTCGCTGTTCCCTATTATTCCTTCGGTAACCTGGAACTTTAAATTTTGAGGAAGATGAAACGGCATTTGATTGATTCAACAACGATAAAGTCGCTTTTATGGGTATGGAGTTCCATGCTGTTGATAGGCTGTGAGAAAAATATTACGTTGGATCTACCGCCACCCAAGCCTTACCTCGTGGTTTACGGGGTCGTAGAGCCTGATTCCCTGATCAAGGTCAGCCTCAGCCGAAATTCTGCGTATTTCGATCCGGTGGATTTGAATGCCGTTCTTAATCTTTTGGACTACAGGGCCACGGTGATTGCCTCCTGCCTTGATTCCTTGGGGAATACCGTGGTGGATACCTTGAGACCTTTACAGCTTCCGGAATTCCCTATCCTTCAGTATTGGACGATCTTCAACTATGTGGGGAACAAAATTCGTGGCCAGCATAACAAGATTTATCATTTGCGCATTGTGCATCCCGACCATGAAATAATTGCTACGACCTTGGTCCCACCGCCTTCCCGAATGGATTCCATCTGGACCCGAACGCGGGCAGCCATCCAACGGCAGTCCAATCCCACTGCAACCCCAACAAGGAGGGATAGCGAACTGGTCCAACTGTATTACCGTTACCGTGATCCCCAAGAACTGGGCGATCAGGTTCGCGTTTTTACTAAATCCAATAGTGAGGTCCAATGGTCAACCGCGTTCAACTCCGTTTACGACGATCAATTCTTCAACGGACAATCTATTGATTTTGTGTTGCCACGAGGCAAAGAAGCTTATTTATTCAACGATTCCACCACCTTTGAGGAGTTTGGTTTGTTTCAAGGCGGGGATACCATCGATATCAAATGGGCATCGATTGACCGTACCGGGTTCTTGTTTTGGCGTAGCCTAGCGCAGGCGGCAGGAGGTGGGGGCGGTCCTTTCGGTGCTCAACCTACGGTGACCACAAATTTGAAAGCCCTGCGCGGTGGTGCCTTGGGACTATGGGCAGGGTACGGGTCGGTGCATTATCGTTACATTGTACCCAAATAAACATCGTATTTTCGCAAGGCCAATTCGTTTAAAGCGACGCCGAAATCATGGAACATCATGCCGTACTCATCATAGGTTCCGGGCCTGCCGGATATACCGCAGCGATATACGCTGCAAGGGCAGGACTTAACCCTCTCCTGTACCAAGGTCTTCAACCCGGCGGCCAATTGACCATCACCACCGAAGTCGAAAATTACCCAGGCTACGCGGCAGGGGTTCAAGGGCCTCAGATGATGGAAGACTTCCGGCAACAGGCATTGCGCATGGGGACCGAAATCCGCTACGGTATTGTCACCAAGGTTGATTTGAATGCCCAACCCAAACGCATCACCGTGGATGGTCAAGTTGAATTGACGGCTGACGCGGTCATTATCGCCACCGGTGCTTCCGCCAAATGGTTGGGCTTGCCTTCTGAACAGCGATTGAACGGTCACGGCGTATCGGCATGCGCGGTATGCGATGGATTTTTCTTCAGGGGTCAAGATGTGGCGGTCGTTGGCGGTGGAGATACGGCTGCAGAGGAAGCTACCTACCTGGCCAAAATATGCAAATCGGTTCATTTGATTGTCCGAAGGGACGAACTAAGAGCATCCAAAGCCATGCAAGAAAGGGTTTTTCGCACCCCAAATTTGACGGTTCACTGGAACAGCGAAACCGATGAAATCCTTGGAGCTGAACAGGTGGAAGGCGTACGGCTCCGCAATACGGTGGATGGTAGCCTTCGAGAAATTGCAATTCAAGGCTTCTTTGTGGCGATAGGGCACACACCGAATACGTCGCTTTTCCAAGGTCAGTTGGATATGGACGAGACGGGTTACCTGCTAACCATGCCCGGTTCCACATGGACGAAGATCGAAGGGGTTTTCGCGGCAGGAGACGCCCAAGACAAAATCTATCGTCAAGCGGTAACCGCAGCGGGTACGGGATGCATGGCCGCTCTGGATGCTGAGCGTTGGCTCGCGGCAAGAGGTCACGCTTAGAGAGCAGTTCAAGCCCTGGCCTGCAGGGCCATACAGGCCACGCGTCTTCCCATTTCAGGCCCCAGGGCCATTCCCATACCGTTCATGCCCGCCACCAACCAGTCTCCGTTTTGCAAATCCAGACAATGCGGAAGTCCGGATTGGGTAAAGCCCATGGTGCCGCTCCATCGCGATTCCCATTCCAAATCAGGGGCCAGGCCCAATACGTCCACGGAATAGGCTTTGAGATATTCGCTTATTCTTTGGTTTTCAGACCATTCCGTGGTTTGCTCTGAAGCGAAATCCTGGTTACGTCCTCCACCCAAGAGCAAGCGACCAGCATGGGTACGGTAATAAAGGTAACCGCAATCTGCATGATAGTTACCGTTCAAGCGTGCTATATCCATTGCTTTCAGTGGAGCACTGGCCCACATTTGCCCACGCTGTGGAATCACAGAAGCGCTTTGGTCGATTTGCAAATCTTTGGTTAAAGCATTAGTTGCGTAAATTATATTTTTTGCCTTGATATTAAGAATATTAACAGTTTTTTGTAAAACCTCATTACCCAATGGCACAACGGGTTTTACCAACAAGCTATGGCCATCCCTTTGGACAAACTCCAAGCCTTCTTGAATGCGAATTCCCAGATTTCGAGCATAGCGTAGGAGGGACTCTCTTAGGAGAAAAGGGTTGACCTGACCTTCCCATTCCATGGGAATCTGCCCCAGGGCCTCAGGGCCCCAGGGAGATGAATGGGTTGTATTTCCCCTGGGGAATGGTTGCCATTCTCCGAAATAAGGGGTTGGCAATGGCTTGTGGCGCATCCTGCCTTTTTGGCGACGTTTGGGAGTGAATGGAAGGGCACGGGACGCAGCAGATTTGAGTACAGAGTTCAAGGAGGGTAAACCCGTGATGACTGCTTCATGCGATGGAACCGCATAGGAATAGGGCGATTTCTCCATCGCCATGACCTCATAACCACGCACATTGCGAAGCCCAATTGCATTTCCACCCAATAAATACAGGGTTCTTTGAATGCCGGCCCATTTAGCCGCAAGGAGATCGATGAGAGAGTCCTCACCAAGATTTTCGTAATCCGCCAAGAGCTCGGATGGAGAACCAAGGCACAGGAAGCCTGCATTACGGGTACTGGCTACGGCGCCCAGGAAACGGGCCTCCAAGACCAAGACTTTCATTCGAGAATTTCGCCTTTTGATTTCGATAGCGGCATGCAAACCCGTCACACCTGCGCCAACAACCACAAAATCCCAGGCTTCAGAGAGGGCGCTTTTTTCCCAATACGATAATTCAAATTGGTTTGATTGCATAAAATTCAAAAAAAATACCAAATTAGAATATGTGGGCAGAAGGGCGATATGAACTTCTTATTATTATACATAATATTAATTATATAACTAATCAGGGTTTCATCAAGCA
>VHBD01000093.1 GCA_016872125.1 Sphingomonadales bacterium | reverse complement strand
CACCGATCGCCCCACCCCCAAGCGTTCTGCCAATTCTTCCTGGGTCCATCCCAAGCTCTTGCGCTTCCAACGCATATTCAATGCCAAATAGGTCATGGTCTTCGGTTTAAATAAGTTTATGTTGGTCATCGTAACGAATGCTAAATTAATTAGTTTTTCTGTTTTTTTTAGTATTTAAGAAAAAACATTCCAAATCACCTCAAAAAGCCTGCTCTCCATAGCCAAATATGTATATTTGCAACGCTCGAAGGTTCCGTAGCTCAATTGGATAGAGCATCTGACTACGGATCAGAAGGTTTGGGGTTCGAATCCCTACGGGACCGCGACAATAGTATCAGGGGGTATTACCCAAATCATCCAAACACCACGAACACCTCCACAGCACAATGCGACTCAACAAACCTTATCAAACTCGGTTGAATTGCGGATACGTTTGGATTATTGGTGTATATTTTTTGTTGATAAGCCCTACCCTTTACGGATTTGATCCGAATCATAATACAGGTTCTCCTCATTGCTATGAACCCAAAAACGATTCATCACCAATTGATACCCTAACAAAATTTGGATTAACCATTCAAGTAAATGGCCAAAACATCGTTGTCGCCGATGAGGATTTACCCACCAGGGTAGACTGGAAGAAAGCGCAAACAATGTGTGGACAATTAGGCAACGGCTGGCGGCTGCCCTCCAATGATGAGTTGGATGCTATGTATAATCAATTACACCTTCAAGGCCAGGGAAATTTCTATCCTTTAGGCTATTGGAGTAACCAAGAAGTGGATGCGACCAATGCCTGGGTCATGTATTTCTTAAGTAGAGAGAAGCATCCAACACGCAAACTCATGCCCATCAAGGTTAGGCCCGTGCGCACCCCTTGAAGACCATAACAAGCATGATGTCCACAAAGGGATTCAAAAGATTGGGCATCCTTTATGCATACCAATTCTTCGCTTATGCTCAAGGAATTAGCGGGCAATCGGTGCACGTGGTGGGGGATTCCTTCGAGGGAAACGGCACAATCACCACCTGGTATGCAGATCAATGCACCCTGCAAAGGCCTTTCCCTAACCCCAATCCCAACGCGGTAAACCCTTCAGCGAATGTCCTTCGATACCATGACCAAGGAGGTCAATACGCCAACGTGCGTTTTGATATTCCTGGTAATTTTCCTTTGAATGTTCATTCGAGATTCAGACTCAAGATCTATATCCCATCCAATGGGACAACGGGCAATCAAACGCCCAGAATTTCCCTTAAACTCCAAAACAACGGATCAGCCACACCCTGGAGCACCCAATGTGAAATCATCCAGCCTTTGGGCCTCAACCAATGGCAAGAAGTCCAATTCGACTTTCGTAGAGATCCCTGGATCAATCTCAACCCAAACTCAGGGTCACCCTTGAATCGAAACGACTTCAACCGGGTTGTTTTACAAATCAACGGGGAGAACAACAACGATCAAGTCTTGGCCTACCTGGACGATTTTGTGTACGATACCCTAGGCTATACCAACACCTCAAACACCCTCGTATGGAGCGATGAATTCGAAACGAATGGACCGATTGATACCAACAAATGGTTTGCACAAACCCTCCTTCCTAACGGAACAAGTTGGTACAACAACGAGATCCAACATTATACGAATCAGCCGCGCAATGCCTATGTGAAGGACGGAACGCTCAACTTGGTTGTCCGAAGAGAACAATTTACCCAACAAGGAATCACCAAGGCTTTTACCTCGGCGAGACTCAACTCCAAATTTAGTTTTCGGTACGGACGAATAGAATGCAGAGCCCGCATTCCGATGTCCGCCGGAACTTGGCCCGCAATTTGGATGCTTGGGCGGAATGTACAAGAACCTGGAGCCTACTGGGAACAACAAGGATACGCGAGCAGCGGATGGCCTGCTTGCGGTGAAATCGACATTATGGAACATTGGGGCAGTAATCCTGAAATCATTCATAGCAGCATCCACACCCCTTCAAGCTTTGGGGCAACCATCCATACAGCAACCCGAAGAATCCCTGGTGCGGGACAACAATTTCAGATTTACAGCTTGGACTGGCAACCCAACCGCCTTACGTTTTCCATTAATGGGCAAACCCTGTATACGTACCAACCCAACCCCAGAAACTCAAGCAATTGGCCCTTTGATGCCCCTCAATATTTGCTCTTCAATGTAGCCATGCTCAACGGATCTGCATCACAATTTCAAGCGGACAGTTTACAAATTGATTATATCCGTATTTACCAAGATAGTCTTGACCTGCAAGGGCCTTTGCAATTACGTGGCCGAATTTGCTACGATAATTCAACCCTGGACCCCATTTCAAATGGCAAAGTCCTGCTTCGCCAAAACAACCGTTGGCAAAATGATACTGCGTTAAGCAATCAAGGACGATTTGGGTTTTACGGTTTATTGCCCGGTAACTACTCCTGCACTCCAATCATTCGAGAGAGCCATGGAGGCCTCAATGCAACAGACGCATTAGCGGTTGCTTTGCATTTCGCTCAGGTACAGCCACTGCAAGGTTTGGCAATCCTTGCGGCTGATGTTAATGCAAACGGCGCTATCAATGCGAATGATGCGCTCAACATAGCCCTACGATATTCCGGTTCTATCAGTTCTTTTGCGGCAGGAGATTGGGTTTACCATTCCACTCCGGTCTCACTGACCAACGTTGGACAATCTAATCTTCTGATCAAGGTTTTGGCGACTGGGGATGTGAACGGTTCCTACCGTCCATAAAAAAATAGCCCCTCCGGATGGAGGGGCTACCCTGTTCAAAATAAATTAAACAATAATTTATTTCTTGGAAGCAGTAATCGCCATTTGATAGACGACCAAGCCAAATCCAATTTTGTTCACTGCATCACCGATATTGTACAACAAGTCAATATTGAAGGTGCCATTATAGGCCGCTAACAAATTGCCATCCATCAACATATACCCGATGGGGTAAATTGCCCAACCTACCAACACGAAATTGCGCAGAAGGCGGATTGCATTTTGGAGGTTGGCATCACCTGATTCACGAGCCATTGATGCAACGGAACCGGCAGTGGCTTCGTAAACAATACCTGCCCAGCCCAAGGTGGAGATCACACCCCACAAGATGGTGGATTCAGGCTGTACTGCTTCGCCAATATAACCGGCGACGAGCATCAACACCGAGTAACCAATCATCTTCCAAAGAAGACCCTGCTTTGCACCGAATGGCTTCAGAAGGAGATAAAATTCTACACACATCAACGGTACCGTCAAGGTCCAGTCAATGTAACGGAACTGCGTAGGAGACGGGTTGATGAACCCCTCCATACCCGAGGTCAACCCTCCGGCGGCATTGTGCGCCAAAGCATTGAGATAATAATCGCGCATGTAATAGTAATGCGCTGCGGCAATCATGGTGATCAATCCTGAAACCAGAAGTGACGTTTTCCATTTGCCATCTACTTGACTTCTTTCGAAAAAGAAGAAAACCGAGGCGGCAAACATGGCCATGAGTCCCACAAAGAAGGTGAACCCAGTGACGTCTCCCGGCTGGAGAGATGCCATCAAAAGAGTGTTGCTTGGTACCATAGAATTGGTTTAAAGGTTTATGCAAGAATAACGCTTCAATTCATAAAAAGTTTATAATGAAATCCTTTAGGAGAGATAACCCACATTAAAGAGCCTTTAGACATGGTATTTCGATGAAAATGTGGATAAATCCTCATAAATAAACAACAAAAAACCCCGGCTCCAAAGGGAACCGGGGTCGAATCTAATCTCCTTGAAGTTCACGGATTCTTTGCAGTATCCTGAATCAAGGCTAATTAGCGAACAAAACGGGCATTGTGCAATACCTGTCCTTGAGCGCCTTGTTCAATGACACGAATCATGTATTGGCCTTTGGCAAGGCCTTCCAAGGAAATTTGCTGAGCAAATTCACCAGCGGAGGCATCAAATGCGTTGAAGGATACAACACGACCGGTGGCATCGAGCACCTCCACCTGAACCTTGGCAGAAGCCTGCAGAGGCAAGCGAATGCCCAAATGATTCACTACAGGATTCGGGTAAATGCTTAAGGTACTTGCATTGGCCTTCAAGGAAGGAATGCGTAGCGCAGCACCGCTGTATGCTTCAGCCCAACCGTCGGTTAGTTCGGTTTCAGAACCAAGGATCCACTCGGAGGCGTTCACGTTACGGCTACTGCTAAGAACCAATTCAACCAATTCCTGACCGGCCACAACAGTCATACCTTCCGTGTTGTACCATCCCAAGCGGACCTGGTTTCCGGAAATCTGATAATCCAGTTGACCTCCATGGAGTTTGGAACGAACATCACGCACCGTAACACCGGCAGGGATATTCAGAACCAGAGAAACTGAGCCAAGCTCCAAGTTCCTGTCCGATGAAACGGCTAGAATATCACCGTTTACAAGACCAGCATCCACAAGGGCCACGGTACTGTTGCGGGTATTCACGTTTGGAGTGTATGAGCCGTTGATATCGCCGTAACAAATCGCTTGAAGGTTCTGTGTTACGTTGGCCGAACCAACCGTAACGGCTGGGCTACCGTAGGCAAAATTACCAACATTGAAAGAGGTCAATGAGCCGGCAAAACGACGGTTGATCAACAAGGCATCCCCGGAAGTTACAGAGTTGGAATTGTTGACATCGCAAGCTTTCAGGCGAAGACCTGTTTGGATAACCGTACCCACGACGTGACGAGTCGCAAGAAGGGCATCCGATGCGGTTACACCACCCCAAGCCTTGCTGGTAACACCACTCAACGTATAGGAACCTGGAGCAACGCCCGTGATGAGGTAATCACCCAAAGCATCGGTACTGTCGGTAGCCACGATGGTTGTGCCGCTCATCAATTGAACAACGGAATTGGTCATTGGAGTGTTGGCGGTGTTGTTGTAGGTAAAACGACCACTCAAATTGGCCAAAACGGGGGCAGGTGGGTTACAAGAACCGAAAGCAACCGCAGGCAAAGTCGTGGGTAACGCGGGAACCACATAACGGCGATTGTAAGAACCGAAGCCGTTGGGTTGACCACATGTTGAGTCCATCAGGATTTCATCCTGACCCCATGCAGCACCGTTAATGAATTTATAAAGGACGGTAGTCCCTGTTGCCAATGGCGTGGAATAGGTCCAAATATTAGGATCGGTTGGATCCTGGGTCATACGGGTTGAGGCAGGATTCCAACCGTTCAACGTACCGGCAATACCAACACCGGCGGAGTCGATGGTAAGTCCTGTCATGTTGACACGGAACGTAATAATCGGATTGGACGCCGAGCATGAACCGAATCCAACAAGACCCAAGGTGGTGTTCACCAATGGAACAATCAAGTAACGATTATTACTTCCAGGGAAAGCACATGAACCGCTAACCGATTCGTCATTACCCCAAGAGTTACCGTTGATGAACTTATAATAAATGGTATCACCGGACATCAAACCGTTGTGGGTATAAGACCAAACGCTGGGATTTTGTGGATCCTGGGTTAGCGCTGACGTTGATGGGTTCCAACCTTGGAAAGAGCCTGCAATGTACACACCATTCGGACTTACCGTGATACCCTGCATACTGAGCATGAAGGTTACATTAACAGGAACAGGAGTAAAGACGGAGCATGAACCGAACATAACGGGCGATAGGATATTGTTGCCGACAACAACGGTATGCGAGCGGTTACCGCCGCCTTGGCCATTGATAGCGCACGCACCTGGTACAAATTCTTCGGAACCCCAGCTATTGCCATTAATGTATTTCCACTCCACCACATCTCCAAGAGGAAGGTTGGTGGTATAGGTGTAGATATTACCGTTATGAGCCGCAGGGGTCATCGGTGTACCGGCAGGATTCCAACCTTGGAAGGAACCCGCAATGTGAACACCGTTGGAACTTACGGTGAGGCCCGTCATGTCCACTTGGAATGTCACCGATTGCAAAGGGATCAAACCGCTTTGGCAGG
>VHBD01000092.1 GCA_016872125.1 Sphingomonadales bacterium | reverse complement strand
CAGATCGACAGCGAGCAACAATTGCGGATGGGACTGGGCTTACGATTCAAATTGGTTGTGATCGCCTTGCATGCGGAGGCATTTACCCTGGGCGATTTCAAAGGGTATTCCGCAGGGCTGTCCCTTGGATTTTAACCCTTCGACCTTGGGGAAGGAATCTTACGGTTGTCCCACCAAACCTGTCGGGTCGGCTTGAAGATCAAATCGTAGGCGCCTAACACCAACGCTACATTCATCAGCCCAAAATGCTCAAGCCATTGAACCTTGGTTTGGAAGGACTTCCACCCATGCAAAGGAAGGGTCAGTAATCTGAACCCAAGGGGCAAGAGCAAAGAAAGGGCAAGCCAATTCAAGGTGAATCCGAACGTTTCAAGCATCGTCCACTGCATGGTGATGAGGGCTGTGCATGAACTATAGCTGGCGATCAAAAGCCAAGGACTTAACCACCGAAGCACTTTATGGGAAATGTAACAATAGGCTGTCTTGGGGTGCAAAGCGAGGGATTTAAAGATCCATAAGTTCTGGAGATTACCTTTGCCAAGGCGACGTTTTCGCCGAAATTGAATCGCCCGGCTTCCCTCCAAGGGCATGCGAGCCACTGCCTTCTCGGCAAAGACGACTTGAGCTTCGGGCTTAAGAAGCAAACGGGCAAACCAAAAGAAATCGTCCACCAGCAGTCCATCCGGCGATGGCTCAAACCTATCCCATCGCATCGCCATCAGGGCGCCATAGCCCCCAATAACCGTCCCTCTTCTGGATTCGCCTTGTTTGGATAACATTTCTCCTTCCATATAACGCAATTCTTGGGCAACCACGTTTCCAGACAGAGTGTCAGTCGTGGTAAGTGTGGATTGCGTATCAAGAATGGGTTTAATATTGGCCTGTACCCCGGCCACGTTGGGACTTGAGAAGGGCAGAACCAGCTCGGCCAGGGTACGCTCTTCGAAGATTGCATCCACATCCGTCAAAACCAGGATGGCGGAATCAGCCACCTCGCTTGGATATTCTTGATAAAGGCGGTTGATGATTCCCGGTTTACCTGTCCTTGCAGGAAATTTTCGGTGAAGCAATCCGGGGTATTCTTGGCACATTCGTTCCAACAGCATATCCGTGCCGTCCGTGCAGGCATCCGTTCCAACAACCACCGTCAAACGCGATTTGGGATAATGATTTCTGAATATGGATTGAATTTTGGCCTGAATCATGGCCTCTTCGTTGTATGCCGCTATAAGGAGAATCACCTTCGGAAATTCCTCCAGGGGCTCCCAATCCTGTGGCCGTTTGGCCAGCCTGCGCATATGCCAAGGATAAATCCCGTAGGTATGCACAAGACCCAAGCCTGTGATACACCCCGTCAAGGCGATAAGCGAGAGTATCATACAGGTGGGGTTGTTGCCTTGTCGTTAGAGGCGAAGGATGATCGCAGAAAATTGTTCAAGGCGGCAAGTTGTTCCAAATGCTTCGTATTGTTACGAAATTTAAGCAAGGCATGTTCGGATAATCGAGGCAATTTGTTCGGAGAATCCAAAATATCCCTCACGACTTGCGCAAATTGCTTGGCATTTTCAGCATGCAGGTAATTTTCTCCAGGAGTCAAGCCCATGCCTTGTACGCCTTGGGCCGTGGAGATCACTGGGATACCCAAAGCCATGGCCTCCAAAACTTTGATCTTGAGACCGCTGCCCATTCTCAAAGGAAAGACCATCGCATCGCAAGACAACATGAAGGCCTGGGCATCTTCCACCTCGCCATGAAAAAAGTAAGCAGGTCTTTTCTGTGCAAAAAAGGCGGGGGCTTTTCGGCCTGCAACATGAAATTCCGGCCGGTTCGGCCACCCTTCGGTGGCGGGAATCCACTCGTGGAGCAGCCACTGAATAGCATCTTGGTTAGGCAACCAATCCATGGTCCCAATGAAACCCAGCTTGAGAGGCCTTTCTCCATACCAAACTGTTGCTTGAGTCTTGGTAAGGGCCTCTGCAGGATCGACCATGAGGGGCCAGTACCCCAAATGCAGCATCGTATCCCTGCGTTCAGGGGCCATGGCCTTCAGCTGATTCAAGTCATGGGG
The DNA here is from genome assembly GCA_016872125.1 of Sphingomonadales bacterium. Taxonomy (GTDB): domain Bacteria; phylum Bacteroidota; class Bacteroidia; order UBA7662; family UBA7662; genus SYHX01. The sequence goes on along the minus strand of VHBD01000092.1, from coordinate 3,960 downwards.
GCTGATGGCCAAAACGGCATCCACCGCGCGTACGGTTTGACGTTCGAAGGCTTTCATTTTACGGTACTCACCCTGCATCCATCGTTTAAGTGGATTCCATGGTGAAAGGGATACCGTCTTTTGTTGGATAATATCACTTTCAATGTTATGAGCTCGGTACCAGATTTTGCAGTCATAACGCTTGAGCGGCTTAAGGTAGATCGCCATAGGCAACCCCTCAAGGAGGACCAGGTCAGGACGGTAGGATTCGATGACTTGGCCTAATCGCTTGGCGGCATTCGAGGACTCGAATCGCAAGAGATGGTACGGCAAACGAGCCGTCAAGGTTGCCAAAGCCCTCAAAATCCTGATCTTGCTATCGATTTCAATAATTTCTTTCCCATAATGACCTCGCATAGCATCCGGAAGGGTTGACGGATCAACCCAATTTCGACTGGGATTCAAGAAGAAACCTCTTACCTCACATCCCAAATCTTCAAAAATCTGACGCGTATGCCAAACCGCTTTTACGCCTCCATCCCTGGGGGGAAAAGGAATCCGGTTGTACACTTGCAGAATTCGCAGATTGTGGGGCATGGAATCGCGATTCGGAGGGGATCTAAAGCTTGAATGTTAATTTCCTGTCCAAGTTCACTCGGTACAACAACCAGGTAGCCAGGGGCAACAAGAAGAGACTCGAAACCCACATCGCCCAACGAGGATCAAGGCTGCCATCGCGCCCCAATTTCTCGCTGCTCATCGAAATAACATGGTACACGAGAAAGCAACCAATAGCCCAGACGGTAGGCAAGCCCAAACCGCCTTTGCGAATGACGGCCCCCAAGGGCGCTCCGACCATGAACAGCAAAAGGCAGGCAAAGGATAAGGAGAATTTCCGATGAAATTCAATAATGTACCTGGCCAGAAGCTCTTGCCGATTACGCATTTCACGATTTTTCATATCCGTATAGGATTTCACCGTTTGTATTTGGCGCAAGGCCTCTTGAATGAGGTCAGGATCGTTAGCCGACCATTCAACCACCGCAGGGCGAGTTGCCTCAGGCTTAATCCCCAAAGGCTCAGAAGTTTCCACTGCGGATTTCCTCCCAAAATGATACTGCCCAAGGATCAGGTCATTCAAGGAGGAGTCTCGGCTCTGGTTATCACGTTGCAGGGAATCAATTGCTTTGGAAAGCTGTCTTGTGTTAAGCATGGAGTAATAATCCTTGAAGAGACTCTCGTCGCTACGGCGAAGCTTCAGTTGACTCAGGTCCAGGTGAATCTCTTGCTTGCGAAACAAGATTCGGGATTCACCGTTCATGGTCGTAGCGGCCTCGCTGGCCCCTTGCTCGGTGTAGGTGAAACCGTCCTCAAGCCGAACGGTGAGAAATCGTTGGTCCTGGCTATGAATGAATTTTCCACGGCGTGCTACGGTAACACGAGGATATGCACCGCCGGAACTTCGATCGTAGATAATAATGTCATGCACCGTTTGTTGGTCTGCATCCCTGCGCCGGACCATCAGGCTGTAACCTTCGATGTCTTTGTAGAACACGCCCGGTTTGATGGCTAGGGCTGGCTTTTTCTGCTGAACATCGTACAGCAGGGAGCCGAACTTGAGCCTGGAATTGGGCAAGACCGTATCCGAGAAATAAAAGGCCAAAAGGCAAATCAAAAACACCAATGCAAAAAGCGGCCGCAGAAATCGTAACAAAGAAATGCCCGAAGATTTGACCGCGGTCAGCTCACCATGTTCCGAAAGCGTGCCCAAGGTCATGATGGAGGCCAAGAGAATCGCCAAGGGTAGGGCTAGGGGCACAAAGCTGGCCGAGGCATAAAAGATGAGTTCAGCAATAATCCACCATTCCAGCCCTTTGCCGACCAAATCGTCAATGTAAAGCCAGAGGAACTGCATGACCAGAATAAACTGTACAATCAAAAAAGTCACCACCAAAGGCAAGGCGAAGGCCTTGATGAGCATGGCGGATAAACGATTCATGGGCTTGGACAGAGGGGCGATCCTTGCCTCAAAAATCGCCCCAAAAGACCCGGAATCAAAACGAAGAGATGGCAGAAGCGTTATGAAGGGTATGGGATTGTATCAGATTTACGAAAAGCAATGGCTGCCGGCGTCCGCCGAAACCCTCTGGGACTTTGTGGCGACCCCCCGAAACTTGGCCCGAATCACCCCACCGCGCATGGGTTTTCAGATTAAAACCCCCGATTTGCCCCCGGTCATGCATTCCGGGATGATTATTGCCTACTGCGTTCGGCCGTTACCGGGTTGGTCCACCACCTGGGTGACCCGTATTTCGGAGATTATTCCCGGGGAGTATTTTGTGGATGAACAAATTTTGGGCCCTTACCGCTTTTGGCATCACGAGCACCGGCTTACCCCCGGGGATGGCGGAACGTGGATGGAAGACCGGGTTTCATATATCCCGCCTATGGGCATTTTGGGGGATTTGGCACAACATCTTCTGATTCGAGGTCAGCTCCATGAAATTTTTGAGTACCGCAAAAAGGCCATGAAGGTCCTTTTTCCACACCCGTAGCCTCGTGGCAACCAGCTACCGCAAACCGTTTTTGCCCACCAAAGTCTGTCCAGTCTGTGAGCGTAGCTTTGCATGGCGCCGCAAATGGATCTTGAACTGGGAGCAGGTGCGATACTGCAGCAAAAAATGCAGTTCCAAGGCTCCTTGATGTATATTTGCCGCCCATCAACCGCCCCAAGCGGTAAATTTGTTCCTTAAGGCGGGGTAGCTCAGATGGTTAGAGCGTAGGATTCATAACCCTAAGGTCGGCAGTTCGATCCTGCTCCCCGCTACAATTTTCGAAATCCTGCGCCAAAGCATGAAATTTTGGCCTAGAAATCTCGGCTACCGTTGGGTTGTAGCGTATAACGAAAGGTATAGTAGCGCTGCAACTTGTACTTGACCGAATCGGGTTCGGTGACCGCAGGGGTTACGCCTCCTTTGTAGTAATTGAGAATTTCGACTTTGGCAAATTTGCCGGAAGCCGTACGAATCACCAGGACCTTGCCAGGGATCGGACGCACCAACTGTTCGGCCTGGGAGTAGGTGTACCAAGCACGGCCACTTCCAACCGGAATGGCGTAGTTAGGCGCAGCGTCCACTCGGAGGGAAGAATCGGCAGGGATGGACTTAAGATCTGCGAAAAGGCCGGTCCAAACAAAAGCTCCGCCTTGACCAGGACCGCTGCTGCCAGAATTAGTTATGATGGTGGTGCCGCGAAAGCCCAAATCCCAACGGTTGCTTGCTGAGTCGGCGGAGGGGATGATGGCATTGTTTTCCAAACTGAAGAAAGTGAATTTACCTGAACCGTAGGGCATACCTCCTGTAGGGGGCACCCCGGGAGTGATCCCAATAATGGTATCGGCAGCGAGGTTTTGAACGGTTACGGCCTGCAGGCCCACTGGATTGACAGGTTGATCTTTTTTGCAGGATACAACGAGCGTTGCGAGGCCAATAAATAGAGAAAAGGCGAGAGGGGATGGGAATTTGGGGAAGCTGGTTTTCATGGGTTTTGAGGAATGATTGATGAGGTTTGGTTCAATTGTTTTAGGAAAAAAAGTCAATTCTGAGAGGAAGGATTCCATTCAAGTTGGATAAACAATGAACGCGGGTTAAGGTTTGGTACAAAAAACGCATCTCGATAATTTAATATGTTTTCTACCCCAATTTGAAATTGAAACGTCACTCCGGCCTTATTCCAAGAGATGGGCCCTCCCCCCACCAAGCGATGCACCGCAAAGCCAGAGGCCCGCAAATCCTGACGATTGAACAAGCCGTTACCATCGGTATCCGCCGTTAACCACGATGAACGGTAGGTGGACTGCCAGCGCGTATAATATCCTCGGCGAAAATTTCGGGTCCAACCCAACTGGACTTGCTGGTTGGATCGAAACGGTAAGCCCCGGTAATCCGAAGTCTGCATGAGTCGGCTAAAGCCTTCGTCGTC
>VHBD01000091.1 GCA_016872125.1 Sphingomonadales bacterium | reverse complement strand
ACCATGGCCGGCCAAAGACTTCGGTCCGGGGTAGCCGCCAGTTCTGCAAAGGCATCCACCAAGTCCGGCATCCAACGCCGGTACAAATCCATGAAGGCTTGAACGGAGCCTACTTTGATCCCCGTGTACCAGGCAAAATCCCCGGAACGGTAAAAAGTGTTGGCAAGCTCCGGAGTGGGTTGATCCGTGAAGGTTTTGACCTTGTAAACATCGGTTTCGGTCTCCGAATCCTGAACATATTGCACATAACCGTAATTAGGTTCCGGCCGAGTGGGTTTGATGCCAATGACTTGGATCCACTGCCGCTCCATTGCGTGTTCAATGGCCTGCTTCAAGGTCGCCGTAAAGCGCTCTTGGTCGGTCACATAGTGATCACAAGGCAAGATAACCACCGAATCTGATTGCCCCTGCCCCGCAAGGCTCAACAAGCCGTAATAGGTTGCGGTGGCCGTTTGCTTGCGAATTGGCTCCAGCAGCAAATGATCTTCCGGTAAATCAGGCAATTGCTCCCGTACCAAATCTCCCCAGCGCGCCTGAGTTATCACCCGAATATGTTCGGCTCCGCCACAGAGGCTCAAGGCACGATCAAAGGTATGTTGCAACATTGTTCGACCCATTCCCAAGAGATCGTAGAATTGCTTGGGTTTGGCAGTCCGGCTAACCGGCCACAAACGGCTCCCGCTGCCGCCGGCCATGATCAAGACCTGGAGAGAAGGAAGGTGGGAGGAGGAATTCGGCATGGTTAAACAACGCCCTCGCGTAGCAAATCGTGCAAATGTACCACTCCTGCATAGTGCCCTTGCTCATCCACCGCCAACAACTGGGTAATTTGATGCGAACGCATCATCGCCAAGGCCTCCACGGCCAGCGAATCCATGGTCACCGTCCAGGGCGATGGGCTCATCACCTCCTCTGCCACCAAATTCGTGGTTTCCTTCCCGGATTCCAATAATCTTCGTAAATCCCCGTCGGTAATTACCCCTACCGGCCGCCCAGCATCCACGACGGCGGTTGCCCCCATGCGGCCTGAGGAAATTTCGGTCACCACGGCCTTGAAGCCTGCCTGGAGACCCACTTCAGGGCGGGCATTTCGGGAGACCAAGGCCTCAACGCGGAGGTACAAGCGCTTGCCCAGGGCCCCACCGGGATGGACTCGTGCAAAATCCCCTGCGCTGAACCGTCTTAATTCGATCAAAACCACCGCAAGGACATCCCCCCAGACGGTTTGCACCGTGGTGGAGGTGGTTGGGGCGAGGTTATGAGGGCAGGCCTCGACCTCCACATGGCTCAACAAGACATAATCCCCGGCGGCGAGGCCCAAGGCGGATCCGGCATCGCCGGTGATGGCCACCAAGCGCTGCCCTCCTTGGTGAATCATCGGCAAGAGGGCCCTGATTTCAGGCGAATTTCCGCTTTGGGACAAGACCATCACCAAATCTTCCGGTTGCACCATGCCCCAATCCCCGTGGACGGCATCGGCCGCATGCATGAACAAGGCCGGGGTTCCGGTTGAATTCAGGGTCGCTACGATTTTCTGAGCGACCAAAGCGCTTTTGCCAATGCCACTGAGCACAACGCGGCCTTTGCAGGCCAAAATCGCTTCGACCACCTTGACCAAAGGCTGTTCCGGCAGCGCTTTGAGGGCTTCTATGGCTTTGGCTTCCAGGTTCAAAACCCTCTGCGAAATTTTTTTGATACGATTTGAATCCAAAATGACTTTTCTACGTTACCTTAATAAACCAAAAACAGCAAGCCCTTTGGCTTGTTGTATTCACAAAAATACCCTAATTCCCATGGCGGAAGGCCTCGTCGAAACAAACATCTCCCAGCAGCTCCGCAAGGCGTTGAGGGAGTTTTTTGGCTTTGACCGATTCAAGGGCCAACAGGAAGCCATTATCGAAAGCATCTGCGAAGGGAATGACACCTTTGTGATCATGCCCACCGGGGCAGGCAAATCCCTTTGCTACCAATTACCCGCTGTCATATCTCCCGGAACAGCCATCATCATCTCGCCGCTTATCGCGTTGATGAAAAACCAAGTGGATGCGGTCCGTGCCTTTTCCGGAACCGACGGCATCGCTGAATTTCTGAATTCCTCCCTCACCAAGGCCGACCTCAAGCGCGTCAAGGCCAACGTGGACTCCGGCATCACCAAGATGCTGTACGTTGCCCCCGAATCCCTTGTCAAGCAGGAGAACCTGGATTTTCTTCACGAACACCGCATTTCCTTCGTGGCCGTGGACGAAGCCCATTGCATTTCCGAATGGGGTCATGATTTCCGCCCGGAGTACCGCAACATTCGCCAAATGGTCAAAGCCATCGGCGATGTGCCCATCATTGCCCTGACCGCCACCGCCACCGAGAAGGTACAGAACGATATCATCAAGAATTTGCAGATGGCGGATGCCCGGCTCTTCAAATCCTCGTTCAACAGACCAAATCTGTACTACGAATTGCGGCCCAAGGTCGATGCCATCAAAAGCATCGTCCGCTACATCAAGGACAATGCCGGGAAATCGGGCATTATCTACACCCTTTCGCGCAAGAAAACCGAAGAGCTCTCCGAAATCCTCCGAGCCAACGACATCAAAGCCGTGCCTTACCATGCGGGCCTTGATTCCGCCGTACGCGTCAAGAACCAAGACGATTTCCTCATGGAAGAAATCGATGTTATCGTGGCCACCATTGCCTTTGGCATGGGCATTGACAAACCCGATGTGCGTTTCGTCATCCATTACGACATCCCCAAATCCATCGAAAGCTATTACCAGGAAACAGGCCGTGCGGGCCGCGATGGCCTTGAAGGGGTCTGCATGGCTTTCTACGATGAACGGGATGCCGAGAAGTTGCAGAAATTCATGAAGGACAAGCCGGTGGCGGAGCGTGAAGTGGGGAACTTACTGATCCAAGAGGTGATGTCCCTCGCCGAATCCGGCTTATGCCGTCGCCAACAAATTTTGCATTATTTCGGAGAGGAATTCGAAGAAAGCCATTGCAACAAAATGTGCGACAATTGCCGCAACCCCATGCCAACCCACAGCGTCCTCGAAGAAATGTGCCTGTTGTTGCGCACGGTACAATCCTTCCAAAAATCTTTCACGCCCCGTCACCTTAGTCATTTCCTGACGGGCGATCTCATCCCGGAAATTGAGGATTACGGCCATCAGAAATTAGCCGGCTTCGGTATCGGCAGAGAACGCGGTTTGGCGTTCTGGAAAGCCACCCTCCGTGTAGCCCTTTTGCACAATCTCCTTCACAAGGATATCGAACAGTACGGCACGCTTAGAGTCACCTCCAAAACAAGCGCCTATCTGGCAGAACCCTACAGTATCAAAGTCCCTGAAGATCACCGATTTGACATGGTAAGGGACAATGATTTTGAGGGTCAGCGTTCCGACGCTCTTGACCAAGCCCTGCTCGATCAGCTCAAAGATTTGCGCAAACGACTGGCCAAAGAAAAAAACCTTCCCCCCTATGTCATCTTCCAGGATCCCTCCTTGGAAGAGATGGCCACCATCTACCCTACCAGCCTTAACGAGATGCAGCAAGTGATAGGGGTAGGGCCCGGCAAGGCCCTCAAATTCGGGAAGCCTTTTGTGGAATTGATCAGCAAGTATGTGGACGATAACGAAATTGACCGGCCTGCTGATTTTGTGGTCAAAAGCTCTGCCGCCAAATCCGGTAATCGGGTCTTCATCATCGGGGCGATAGACCGTAAACTTCCCCTGAACGAAATTGGAAATAATCGGGGGCTAACCTACGAGCAAGTGCTCGATGAAATCAAAGGGGTGGTGGATTCCGGGACCAAAGTGAGCATCGATTATCACATTCAATCCGCATTGGACCAGGATATTGTGGACGAAATTTACCAATACTTCCGTAGTGCCGAAACCGATGATTTGCAGGTGGCCTACCAGCATTTGCTGACGGGGGATTTCACCGAAGAAGAAATTCAGTTGGTTCGCATCAAATTCCTGAGCGAACAAGCCCACTAAGGCCGCAGTGCCTGTCGCAGGGCTACTGAACCCGTCTCAAGGCCTCGAGCATCGTATCGCAAGTTGCCGCCAAATCAAAGCGTGGTGACCATCCCCAATCCTGGCGAGCCTGGCGATCGTCCACGCGCATGGGCCATTGGTTGGCAATAGCCTGACGGAAATCCGGTTCATATTGGATCGTGAAGGACGGGATGCGTTGACGAATTTCAGCAGCCAATTCCCCTGGACTAAAATCCATAGCCCCCAGGTTATAGGATGTCCGGCAACGAATCTGCGCGGCAGGTGCGTCCATCAGCTCAAGGGTCCCGCGAATCGCATCGTCGATGTACATCATGGGCAAGCGACTGCCTTCTTCGAGAAAACACGTATAATGTTGGCGGGCCAAAGCTTGATGGAAAATATCAACGGCATAATCGGTGGTTCCCCCACCGGGTAGGGTTCGCCAAGAAATGATCCCCGGGTAGCGTAAGGAACGGACATCGAGCCCGTGGACATTGTGGTAATAGCGGCACCATAGCTCCCCACTCAATTTGGAAATGCCGTACACGGTTTTGGGATCCATATAACCGGCTTGTACCGCAGGGTCTCTAGGGCTCTCAGGCCCAAAAACCGCAATAGAACTGGGCCAAAACACCCTTTCCACCCCAAAGCGCAGGCTCAAATCCAAAACGCTGATCAAGCCGTCCATATTGAGTTTCCACGCCGCACCGGGGTTCGCCTCGCCTTTGGCCGATAGCATCGCCGCCAACAAATACACATGTCGTGGTTTATGCCGTTCCATCAGGTCTTCCACGGCCTTGAAGTCCAAGATATCCAGGGTTTCGAAGCGAGCAAGCCCCGCATCGGCGCCCGCTTTCAAATCCGTACACAACAAGAGGGAGGGATCCATCCGTTCCCGTAAGGCCAAACGGAGTTCCGAGCCCAATTGGCCTTCGGAGCCAAGAATAAAAGTGTGCGCTGCTGGGGATGCCATTAAGAATTGGATTGCCCAAAGGTACTTGGGAAGAAGTATTTTTGAAGTTCCATTTGAACCACGTCCGCTTTTCCCAAATCGCCGCAACCAACCTCCTTACAATGTTAAACCTCAAGCGCTTCCCCCGGGTAATAGCATTGCTCTTGATTCCAGCGAACATCGTATGGATGCAGGCTTGCTATTACGACAATGAGCAAGATTTGTACGGGGTTCCTGCCCCTTGCGATACCCTCAATCTAAGTTATACCGCAGAAATCAAGGGTATACTTACCAACAATTGCCAAGGATGTCATAACAATACCTCTGCATCAGGTAATTTAAATTTGGAAAGCGATAGTGCGCGCGTTACGAATATCGCAGAAATAATTGACCGTATCAGCCGACCTGCAAGCGATCCTTTGGTCATGCCTACTTCTGGGCCCATGTCCTCTTGTAACATCCAGAAAATCAAGGCCTGGCGAAACCAAGGCCTGTCCATCACCAATTAAGCGTTTTTTCCTAACACCAACGTATATGAAGCATATCGTTATTGCGCCGATCTTCCTCCTCGTTCAAGCATATTGTTTGACGGTTGCGGTATGGGCCCAAAGCACGGGTAACAGTAATGGTGAAGTCGATTTGCTTGCTGATTTGGCTCCAGAAGGTCCGGTTCGGAACTACGCCGCCTATACCTTCAAATCCACCCGAATCATCAACACCCATTCCATCGAAAACGTGGCGGCGGGCGTTCTTGAGTTTAGAATCATGCACCGCTTTGGCGCCATTAGCGGGGGTTGGTACGAGTTGTGGGGGCTGGACCAGGCCGGAATGCGCATGAGCCTTGACTACGGGGTCACACCATGGCTAACGGTGGGGGGCGGCCGGACCAACGTGGGCAAAGCCTACGACGGCTTCCTCAAAATCAAAATCCTCCGCCAATCCTCCGGCTCCGTCAAAAGCCCCGTCTCCATGAGTCTTGTGAGCGGTGGTATTGCCTCCTTGCTTCGCTGGGATCAACCCGACCGCAAAAATTACTTCTCCTCGAGGCTCACCTATTATCACCAATTACTCATCGCGCGTAAAATCTCTGAAGAGATCAGCCTGCAATTGACACCCACCC
>VHBD01000090.1 GCA_016872125.1 Sphingomonadales bacterium | reverse complement strand
GCACCATGCCATAGGGGATCGTTTGCATGGGATTTTTGTGGACAATGGGCTTTTGCGTCAAGACGAATTCACCCAGGTTCTGGAAGCCTACCAACAATTGGGTTTGAGGGTCAAAGGGGTCGATGCCCAAAACGAATTCTACGAGGCCTTGGCCGGATTGGAGGAGCCGGAAGCCAAACGCAAGGCCATTGGCAGAGTTTTTATCGAAGTATTTGAACGTGAGGCGAATGCCATCCCAGCAGTGGCTTTTTTGGGACAGGGAACCATCTACCCCGACGTGATTGAATCGGTATCGGTGCATGGTCCTTCGGCCACCATCAAATCGCATCATAATGTAGGCGGGCTCCCTGACCGCATGAAACTCAAATTGGTGGAGCCTCTTCGTGCCTTGTTCAAAGACGAGGTCCGCAAAGTGGGGAGGGCACTCAATATCCCTTCGATATTGCTGGATCGTCATCCCTTCCCGGGCCCTGGTCTGGGCATTCGCATCCTGGGTCCGGTGAACAGCGCCTCTGTGCGTTTGTTGCAGCAAGCCGATGCGATCTACTTGGAGCATCTTCGTCGAAGCGGGTGGTACGATCAAATTTGGCAAGCCGGGGCCATCCTGCTGCCCGTCAAATCGGTGGGCGTGATGGGCGACGAAAGGTCCTACGAAAGGGTCGTCGCCTTGCGGGCTGTGCACAGTCTGGATGGTATGACGGCGGATTGGGTGCACCTTCCCTATGATTTGTTAGCCGAAATTTCCAACGATATCATCAACCGTGTTCGCGGCATCAATCGCGTGGTTTACGATATTTCTTCCAAGCCTCCAGCAACCATCGAATGGGAGTAGGTGGACAGTCCGGGCGTTGGACCTTACGCACTCGGCAAGTTTTGGAATTTTTGGAATTTTGGGAAGGCCGCAACCGAACGGCGGCCTCGGATTTGTCAGGACTGCTTAGGGAATATGCCCGTAAGTTCCCCCAAATGGGCTCACGGGACCGTAAGGAATGGTCAATGGGGGTGTACCAAGCGCTGAGGGCTCAGCGTATTTGGAGTTCCTCCGATAGGGCAGCCGATATAGCAGCCGATAGGACGGCCGATTTTGCCCCGTGGGAGCAGGCCCTTACCGCAGGGCTGCTCGCGATGCACGGAGAAGAGCATCCCTGGGTCGCTTATCTGCGGGAGCAATACCCATCGAAGATGGATCTACAAAGTGTTCTACAAGAAAATTCCTCCAAGGGATTTCCTCACAGCAACTTTATTTCACCGCGGTTGGTCGACGATATCCAATCCCCGGATCCTGCGGAAGGTACTTACGGCATCGAAAAATGGTTGCAAGAACAAGGATTACCCGGAATGGCCTGGTTGAGAATTCGAAGAGGCTATGAAACCGTTTTGGAAGAACGAATTCACCAACAAGGTTGGGCCGCTCCGCTCAAGTTTACCTTGAAGCATCCTTCGGCATTGCAAGCATGGGCCATGCCCTTGGGTTTGGCCTTGAATGAATTGGAAGGATACAAAGAAGGTTGGTTCGAAATGCAGGATTTTTCCTGTCAAAGGTTGGTGGAATGCATGCCGGCCAACGCTGCCGGACGTTGGTTGGATGCCTGCGCGGGTTCCGGAGGCAAAACCCTTTTGCTCCACGAGGCTTATCCCGACTTGCAATGGTTTGTGACCGATTCCAGAGCAAGTATTTTGCAGGAATGTTCTCGTCGTTTTCAACGAGCAGGTTGGCGGAATTATTCCCGTGCGCTCACGGATTGGCTCAGCTCGGAACCTGCGGAGCTCGGTTCTTTTCCCTCTCAATTTGATGGGGTCTTGTTGGATGCTCCTTGCAGCGGATCTGGATCGTGGCGGAATCATCCTCATTTGCAACTTTTGGGGCCGCCCATGAATCCCTTGGAATTCGCCGATAAGCAAGGGCGCATGCTCGCTCGATTGTGGTCCAGAGTTCGTTCCGGCGGGTATTTGCTGTACGCAACCTGCTCCGTGTATTCCTGCGAAAACGAGGAGGTTGTAAAGGCCTTCCTCGCCTCCAAAGAAGACAGCCATTTATGCTTGGACCGTTATTTGAACGCTTCCCCCCAAGGAGGCGATACCCTGTACGCCGCCCTGATCCAGAAAAAATAGAGAAGGTCAGGATTAGATCTGTGTTACCCAGCCGCAAAGGCCTGTTCCAAAGCCTGCTGCAAATCCTCCCACAAATCCTCCACGTCTTCGAGGCCTACCGATAGCCTGATGAGGTTATCGGTAATTCGAAATTCTTTGCGTTCCTTGGGGTCCATTGCGCTGTGGGTGGTGCTGGCGGGGTGACAGGCCAGGCTTTCGTTGCTGCCCAGGGATACGGCCTGTTGGACGCATCGTAAGCTGTTAAGGAAGCGCCAAGCGATGCGATGCTCCTCTCCTCCGTTCAGCCAAATTGAAAGCATCGCTCCGGATCCTGGATAGGCGAGACTTTGGATACCAGGATGTTGGCCCAACCTTTGGGCAATGATTCTGGCGTTGGATTGGGCAGCCTGCATACGAAGCTGTACGGTTTCCAAACTACGGGACAAGAGCCAGGCAGTAAAGGGACTGGCGGTATTGCCTAATTTGTTACGAAGAGGTCGGATGCGTCGTACAAGCGATGCGTCTCCAACGCAGGCCCCGCAGATCAGGTCGCTGTGCCCGCTCATGGATTTGGTGGCGGAATAGAGGACCAAATCGGCTCCTTCCTCCAAAGGATGTTGCCAGCACGGCCCAAGGTAGGTGTTGTCAGCCATCATCACCGGTCGCTTACCGTTGCTTGCCCATTGGTCCACCCAGGTCCGCAATCGATCCCATGACCATTGCTCGTTGGTTGGGTTGGCAGGAGTTTCGACGTAGAGGATATCTGGGATGGGGTTTGGAGCAGAGTCGTGCGATTCTGTGGGCTGGCCTTGCCTCAATGGATAACAATGAATGCCCCAAGGCTCCAGAAAATCCTTGAAAAATTGAATCGTTCCGCCGTAGATCGGGGTCGTATAGGCCAAGACCGATCCTGGCTTGATCAAGGCAAGCACTGAGGTGGTGATGGCCGCCATCCCGCTTTCAAAAGCCAAGGCTTCGTCGGGCATCCCGCCGATTTGGCCGCGCTCCCTTCCTTCCAAAGCGACCAATTGCCCTTCCACTTGCACCAAATTGGGATGACCCAATCGCGCATAATTAAAGGGGGCAGGCTCGTGCTCCAAGGCTCGACCTTGTTGCAGGGCAAAGGTGGCTGCACCGGCTTCGGTGCTTTCGAAGAGGTAGGTCGATGAGGCGTACAGTGGAGTCTTGGCGGCACCAAAATGCGGCAATACCCCGGGTTCTGTGGGCTGCACGGGATGGATGAGTCGGGTGGCCTTTCTTTTCATTGTCCGGAACTTGGAATACGGTACTCAAAATAAACCTGCCCCTCCGAATCATGGAAGCGGGTGGTGAGCAAGCGCTCCTTGGCAGATCCTGAGAAATTTAATGTTGCAAAACCTCTCCTTAGGGACAAGGATTCCGGGATTCGGAAATCGTTTCGGTCCTTGTCGGCCACGGAATTGATACCACTGGTCAAAGGGGAGGAGGTTATGTCCCAGAAGACGACGCCCTTGTGTTCCATCTTGGAAATTTCGGAATGGTGTCGATCACCGGTTAAGAAGATTACATTTCGAATGTTCTCTTCGGCCAATCGGTCCAGCAATTTGCGCCGTTCGCAGGGGTAATTGGCAAAGGTTTCGTGAATCGCGTGGCTGTTCAAAATTTGACTGCCACTAGCCACCAGTTTGAAGGGGGCACGGCTGAACTTCAGGGCATCCACCAGCCATTCAATTTGGGCATCCCCCAGCATTCGTCTGGCGCAGGTGTCTTTCATTCTTTGGTTGTTGCGATGGTAGCGGTTGTCCAAAAGAAAAATTTCCACATCCATCCAACGGAACGCCGAGTTGATGCCTTCAAATTCAGGCATACCGTAGGAAGGGTTCCCCCAGAACAATTTGAAGGCCTCCAAACTTTCTCGCTTAAGGGGCCAAGATCCTGTGGCATCGTTAGGGCCGAAGTCATGGTCATCCCAAACGGCGTATTGGGGGCAGATCGCAAGCAAGGAGGCCATTGAAGGAGTAGCCCGAGTATGTTGGTAACGGTTGACCATACCGTGAAAACTTTCCCAGTCTCCCTCCCTAAGATAAATGTTATCACCAAGCCATAACATTGCCGAAGGCTGTAAGGCAGCGATTCGATCAAAAACCTGGTAATCACCTCCATAGGATGGAGAAGGGCGATCGTAGGCCGGGTCATTGATGTAACTGCATGATCCCATGGCGATAGTGAAATCCGGAGCGGGGTAACGGTGCAACCAATGGGGCTGCGTGCTGAATTCACCTTTGGCCAAGAGCAATTCCTTTTCGGGGTAGGGACGACCGTCCATCGGTTCAGGGTCATCCTCATCCAGCAGGATGCGGTAGGAATAACGAGCGCCTTCATGCAGCCTATCCAATTCAAAAAGGGCGGTGTAGGCGGGGCCAATGCCCGTGCGCATACAGCGAGTTCCGTTTTGGACCGCAGTAGTCGCGACCCAGGGCTCGCGGCTGCTGTCTTTGGCCTTGCTGATCAATTGGTATTCCAAACAAAGTGAAGCCTGCCTTTTGGTTTGGATCCAAACCGAGGCGTAACGTAAGCCGGCATGGCCCAGCATAGGTCCTGAGGCCACAAGGGGGTGGGTAGGTCGATCGATCCTTTTGCCTTGGCTCTGAGGCAGGGATACGAGGTTGGTGCATCCAAAGACGATCAAAATCAAGGCCAGGCGATCAAGGCTTCTTTTCATTGTGGAAAATTAGAGAGAAAATTCGAGCGCATCGGCCTACTTTTGAACAAATTTGGTTTAAATCAAGCAAATCGCCATGGCTACCTCTTTTCTTGAATGCGTTCCCAATTTTTCCGAAGGTCGTCGTCAGGAGGTGATCGACAAAATTGCGGCGGCATTGGGTTCCGTGGAAGGTGCCAGGGTTCTGGATGTGGACCAGGGCAAGGCCACCAACCGTACGGTTATGACCTTGGTTGGTCATCCGGAGGCGGTGGTCGAGGCCGCTTTTCGCGCCATCCGAGAGGCCTCCTTGAGCATAGACATGCGCAACCATCGTGGGGAACATGCGCGTATGGGGGCTACCGATGTATGTCCCTTGATCCCAATCTCCGGAATGAGCATGGATGAAGCCGTTTATTGGTCACAGGTCTTGGCCCAAAAGGTTGGCAATGAATTGGGAATTCCTGTTTACCTCTACGAATATTCTGCCAAGGAGGCTTATCGACGCAACCTCGCGGAGATCCGCTCCGGTGAATACGAAGGCCTGGAGGTCAAGATGAAGGATCCCCGCTGGACTCCTGATTTTGGCCCCCATACCTTCCAACCTACATGCGGTGCCACGGTCATCGGCGCCAGAGATTTGCTGGTGGCCTACAATGTTAATTTGAACACGGTATCCTCGCGCTTGGCCAATTCCGTGGCTTTTGATGTAAGAGAAGCAGGCCGGGTGCTTCGTGATGGACATCCGTTGACAGGCAAAATTCGCTTGGATGCCCAAGGGGAACCGGTCCGCCAACCAGGCACCTGCAAATCGGTCAAAGGGGTAGGTTGGTACATTGAGGAATACCGCATGGCTCAGGTTTCCATGAACCTAACTCGCCTTGCGGATACCGACCTGCATGAGGCCTACGAAGCAGTCTGGGAATCGGCAAATCGAAGGGGACTTCGGGTCACCGGTTCCGAGTTGGTCGGTTTGGTTCCCCTCGAAAGCATGCTCAAGGCGGGACGGTATTTTTTGCGCAAAGCAGGTAGATCCTGCGGAGCATCGGATGAAGAACTGATTGAATGTGCGGTGCAGAGCATGGGGCTGAGGCAATTAGGCGACTTTGATCCACGGCGCAAAATCATTGAATATGCGATGGAGGCCCCCTACGGTCCCTTGGTATCCATGAGTTTGGGGGCCTTTGTGGACCTGACCGCCAGCGATACCCCTGCACCCGGTGGGGGTTCGGTGGCCGCTTATATGGGAGCCTTGGCCGCTGCCTTGGGGGCTATGGTGGCCAATTTATCGGCCCACAAAAGGGGTTGGGAAGCCCAAACCCTCGCGTTTTCG
>VHBD01000089.1 GCA_016872125.1 Sphingomonadales bacterium | reverse complement strand
AATACAAAATCACACCTTTGAGAATATAAGGCTTTACGACTTACAAGGAAGGTTAATAAAAGAAACTTCCGAAAGCCAGTTTGACCTTTCCAACTACTCGAATGGAACGTATTTTATTAGAGCTCAAACCGATAAAGGTTTCTACAGCTACAAACTCATTAAATATTAAACCAATGAAACGGAGCTGCTTCAGCCTGGGCAAGGATATTGAGTTGAATTGAAGAACCCAACGGGTACGACGGTCTACGGTGCTCGCCTGGACCTCGAAAACCCCACCATGGCTCTTCCTCAAACTCTTGTTCCCGGTAATTTTTGGCTTCTTTTGCGTGATTCCAAAGGTGCCGTGATGGCCACCGCATCCATGCTTTTGAGGCATTAATCCCTCCAATGCGATGAATGGTATGTTTTGCGTGGTTAGAGCCTTAGCTTGATTCCAAGATGTCGAAAGCGAATCAGATAGTCCGATTAAGAACCATTTATGGGGTCGTGGGTTATTTTTGCATCAAAATGAGTAAGATGCAATCCAAAACAGCGCTCCAATACTTCGTGTTGTCTGCCATGATCCTGTTGGCGGCACTGAGCAGGGTCATTCCCCATATGCATAATTTTTCTCCCTTGGGGGCCATCGCCTTGTTTGGTTCGGCCCATTTTGGGCGGCAGTGGATGGCATTGGGGGTGCCGATTGCGGCCACTTGGCTGAGTGATTTGCTCCTCAACAACGGTGTGTATGCTCGCTTTTATCCGGAGTTTACGTGGATTTCTCCAGGTTTCTATTGGACCTACGGATCCTATGCCTTGATTTCCATGGCAGGATGGTTGCTTTTACGCAAGGTATCTGTTGGTCGAGTCTTTGGGTCTGCAGGGGTCGCGTCGCTGATCTTTTTTGCGGTGAGTAACCTGGGATGTTGGGTGGGCTCGACGACGTATCCTCAAACGATAGCGGGATTAATGACATGTTATGCTGCGGGGATCCCCTTTCTTCAAGGGACTGTTTTGGGAGACATCTTTTATAGCGCGCTTTTGTTTGGGGCTTACCATTTGATGCAAAATCGCTGGGCTATTCTAAAACCTGTTCCGGCGACGATTTCTCATCGATAATGCCCGAAGGGAGGACCTGTTGCCGATGCGGTGAGGGGGTGGTGCAAGAATTTTCCAGGGATTTGGCCGCGGAATTCCCGCCAAAATATTGGAGCGAAACATTTTATTCGGTGTTGTGCGCTAATTGTGAGTCGCATCTAAAGGCCTTGTTGGAAAAAGTAAAGGGTCATCGTGCGCCCGAAGCGAACGATCCCCTCCAAAAAGGGTTTCATTACGAGATGGAGGGATCGAATTTGGTTTTTACGGAGGCCTACCACATGATCAGGGGTCATTGTTGCCGAAGCGGCTGCAAGCATTGTGTTTACGGTTTCAAGACACCTTATGCATCTTGATTGTTACCCCCAACGGATTGTATGCTTGACCGAAGAGCCTACCGAAATCCTGTACATGCTGGGGGAGTCTGATCGCATTGTCGGAATATCGGGATTTACGGTAAGGCCAATGCAAGCACGCAAAGCAAAGCCTAAAGTCTCGGCATTCACCGAGGCGGATATCCCTGCTATCCTGGCGTTGAAACCGGATTTGGTCATCGGCTTTTCCGATATACAGGCCGATATCGCGCAAGCTCTTATCAAACGAGGTGTTACCGTGTTGATAAACAACCACCGTTCGGTGGAAGAAATTCTCAAAACCATGGTCCAAATCGGCGCTTTGGTAGGCAAGAGCGCAGAGGCAATGGAATTAGCCCTTCATTATCGCCGAAGACTTGAGGCCAGGCACGAGGTGAACAGCAAGCAAATTCTCCGGCCCAGGGTGTATTTTGAAGAATGGTACGATCCCCTCATCACGGGAATCCAATGGGTGAGCGAATTGGTGGAAGCGGCGGGAGGCGATGATGTATTTGCGCATCATCGTGATGGGGCCTTGGCCTGTGATCGCATTGTGGCCGATCCCATGCAGGTTGTGAACTTGAACCCGGATCTCATTCTTGTTTCATGGTGCGGTAAGAAATTCAAGCCGGAACGCCTGCGTTCCCGACCGATGTGGGCCTCCATGAAAGCTGTTCAAAATGGACAACTTTATGAAATTCCCTCCTCCATGATTTTGCAACCGGGTCCCGGGTCCTTGGGCGATGGGTTTGATAGGGTGTGTGAGATAATTGATCAATGGCATCGAGAACAGCGTATCTTTGAGACGCTTTGAGGTTCCCATGAAAATGGGACGAAAAGGGAAACCGGTGTAATTCCGGTACAGTACCAGCTGCTGTAAGGTCCGCTTCAATTCCGGGCATTAGGCCACTGCGATAGGGTAACGCCTATCATGGGAAGGCGCTCGGAATGGGCCAAGTCAGAAGACCTGCCTTGAAGCCATCACCGTCGAGTTTTCTGGATCAAAAACTCAGGGTAGCTTGGCAAGCCATGGCATCTTGGTGCTATTGGTCCGGTCTGCTCTGTTTTGGGATTTGAAAAATTTGACCCTCAACAGAATATGCAACAGGTCCGGCCAGATGATATTCAGAAGTGTAATTCTCTCCTACGGGGAATGGCTTGGAGTGTCGTGTTCTTGGCTCTTGGAACGTATATGGTCAAGGAAACATTGGCCAGTAGTTTCGAAAATGAAAATTGGGAATTTCTCGACACGACAATTGAGGGGCGGGGTTTACGGATCCCTTTCTTGAAAAAGGATTTATCACCTGTGGAGGTTTCCGAATTACGCTTCCGCTCTTCGATATTGAAATTGGATACTGTGTCATTGAGATGGATGCCCCTGCATTCTGCGGCTGATCTGTGGGGAGTCCAAAGCACCATGGCTCTACGACAATCAGTTCCTGGAGCGTTAACCACTTTGTTGTACCGCGGCTGTTCCGGTAACCAAAACGATCTGACTTGGGGAGATTTCGCACTGAATAATCCCATGAACCGTACCATGGATTTGCAATTAATTCCCGCTTGGCTTTTTCCTGAAATGAATATCTTAAACGGATCGGACGCGGTGCAATCTGGGGGATATGGCCTTGGTGGTCAGATTGACCTTCGGCCGTCCCCCGAGCAAAATAGCTTTCTCCGACAGGTTTTGGGAGGCCCTGTATTTCCATGGGTAAGAGAAATTTCGCTGACGATCGGCACTTCAGGGGAGCGTTCCATGGGCTTGGCGATGAGGTACAGCAAAAGCCGTTGGTTCAGTTCTACCCGAATGTTGGGAACGGTGAACCCAAATCTCTACATGTACCGGAATACCGCCGTTGTGGGATCGCCAAGATCCGTGATGAGTGGCGCAGACTGGGATCAAAAAGGCATTCTGCAACACCTTCGCTACCAATACCAACCCCGATCCTATGTGGAAATTGAAATTTGGGCTCAAGGTCATCGTCGGGGAATACCTGCGTCTTTGACCTCAAGACCCAATTCGGCTAGGCAAAACGATAGTATGTTGCGAATCCAAACGACGTGGCACCAAGATCTAAGTCAAGGGTATCATGTATGGATTGCCCAAGGCTACCAAAAGGATCTCAACCGATACTTGGATACCCTTCAGGGAATAAGTGGTTTGCATAGATTTGAACTACTTCAGTCGCGGACTGGCATCGAATACAAGAAATTCGGTTGGCATATACAGGCGAGGGCTCAGTGGGATCGTCAACGAGCGCAGTCTTCGCAATATGTTGGGGAAATTCTACAGGATCGTTGGGCTTTGGTCGTGCCATTGGCCTTGAATAGAGGCCGGTCGGATTATAAGATTCAATTCCAAAAGGAATTCTTGCAAGGCCAGTCTATGCCCCCTGCTGTACAATTCCGTTGGAATCGAAGTGGGCCAAGCCGTTTGGTGTGGTTGGAATACCGTCGTGCCTTGAACCCGCCTAGCTTCAACGATCGTTTTTGGGTACCTGGCGGAAACCTTGCTTTGCGGCCAGAGAAAATGCAGCAAGCGGAGTTTGGTGGGTCATGGTATTATCAGGGGCGTTGGTTCAAGCTCAAGAGTCAAGGCCTGATCTATGCAAGGACCATGCGGGATAAGATTTGGTGGCAGCCCCTACCGAACCAATCATGGTGGTCACCATCGAATCTCGATCAAAGCCAAGCCATGGGTTTGGAAGCAAGTCTACAATTTTCTTCTTTGGAGAGGCAGCCTCATTGGGCTCTTAGTGCAGAATACCAGGGGAACCGAAGCTGGGCGGGTCCCCTGAACAGTCTGAACCCACAATTACCTTATGTTCCAATCCACAAGGCCTGGGTACAAGGGATTTACCATCGAAGATCTTCTTTTGCGCAAATTATCGTGACTGCGGTGTCATCCCGCTCGACCACCCTTGATGGTACGGAGTCATTGCCTGCGTATGTATTGTGCCATGCGGGTATTGGTTACGAGAAACGCCGATACAGGCTGTCCCTTGGGCTTAGAAATCTCACTGACGTCACTTACCAAGAAGTTCCTTGGTTCCCGCAGCCCGGGAGTCAAGCTCATGTTACTTTTTATTCAAAATTTTAATTTTTGATATCCCTCTATCAATTTTTTCTTCAATTAAACCCTAAAAAAATTATGAAAACTTCACAATCAAACCCTGCACTCTTTTTCGGTCAAAACCTTTTAAGGTTAATTTGCCTTTCCTTAATACTGATATCTTGTGCCAAAGAGGAGGTAAAACCGCCAAAATCAGCATATAACAATGGTCTATGGGTGGTTAATGAAGGACCATTTGGATCAGGAACTGGTACGTTAACTTGGATTTCTCGAGACGGAAATAGGGTAGAACAAGATGTGTTTGGGTTGGTAAATCAAAGGCCTTTGGGGAATATTGCTCAAAGCATGCAAGCCAAGGGTAATCAAGGCGTGATTGTCGTTAATAATGCAGGTAAAATAGAATTTGTCAATTTACAAACCATGGTTTCGGAAGGCACTTTGCAGGGCTTGGCCTTACCATCGGCGGTTGCTGTGGATGCCATACGCGGGAAGGCCTATGTAAGTGAATGGGTGAGTTTCGGGGGTAACGGTCGAGTCGCGGTGATTGATTTAGTGAGCCGACTTAAAGTGAAAGAGATTCCCGTAGGCCCCTTCCCGGATGCTTTGTTGTTGACCGGTTCGCAATTGTGGGTAGCTAACGGGGATTCAAATTTTGTCTCGGTGGTGGATGTCAATGCAGATACCCTTGTGGCTAATCTGGTGGTAGGGGATCGCCCCAACAGTTTGGTTGCTTGGCAAAATAATGTTGCGGTGTTATGCGCAGGACGTCCCAGTTGGGCAGGGACGGAGACAGCGGGCTCTGTGCATCTCTTTTCGACGAATTCGCTTCAGGTTACGGCTTCCAATAGCTTTGCGCTTACAAGTCAACACCCTAAGGACATGGTATTGACACCGGCAGGGAATTCAGTAATCTATCAGCTAGAAGCTAGTCAAAATGCCGGCTTACATCGCCTTGATTTACCGTGGTCTAATACTTCGGTCAGTCCAGGAGTACCACTAATCTCTAGAGTTTTCTATCATATTGCCTTTGATCCATACGGAGAACGCTCGTTGGTTGCTACGGATGCAGGAAATTTCGTACAGGCTGGAAAGTGTTATCGATTCAACAATCAATGGGCACTCCTTGATTCTTTTGCAACGGGGATTGGCCCGGGTCATGTGTTTTTTGTGCCTTAAGTAAATGCGGCGTTAAATTTTTTCTACCGACACGTTAAGGCGGGGTGGGAGATAGTTTTCGGCCAGCATGCAGCGGGCCGAACCGCCACCAATGCGCTCAATGGTGGGAATATCAACAGCCAAGATTGAAGAATAGGATTCTATGGTTCGACGTTGGTCGCCGGTCCATGATGCAATGGCCCGTTGCGAGGCTATCCAATGGGGTGTGCCGTCAGCGGAATAGGCTTCCAAGACATTCGCCCCAAATTCGCTGATTTGCCGCAGATTCAAATCGATGACCAACCTTCCGCTGTCCTGCAAGCGGCGATGAATTTCATGCCTGGCCAAGGGGTCCACGGTCTCGCTACCCCAGAAGGCAAGGCGACGCCCTAGGCTCATGACCACGTTGGTATGGTACAAGGGGTGACCATCCCGATCCGCGGTTTCGAAGGACATCGGGTCGTAGCCAAAGGCCGAACACCATGATCGAAAAAGCAAAATACTGGTTCGACTCGAAAGGGCGGCATAGGCAACGCGATGCTGGTGGTCGAGCACCATACTTCCGGTGCCTTCCAGGTACTGCCCACCTTCGGCCCAATCGCTCCAATCCGATTCAAAATCCACCTGAAATCCTGATTCAATCAGTTCGTGGGCAAGGTTGGGGCGTATTTCCAGTCGCCTTGCAGGAGATTCCATGGGAAAATGCACAAGGCCAGCGCCTCCGCCAGGCCCCACAGCAGGC
>VHBD01000088.1 GCA_016872125.1 Sphingomonadales bacterium | reverse complement strand
GGGTGCATATTACGGGCAGGCGATGGTGGTGGAATCGGTGGGAGGCCGTGAATTGGGCCTTCGTAAGCCGCTGCCTCCATCGCGCTTGGACAGTCGTTCCCTTCGTTTTGGGATGGTGGTTTGCCATCAGGCCTTCATTGTCGGACGAGCCTGGGCCAAGCCCTACGATTTGCAATACAAAATCTGCGCTGATATTGATTGGATGATTCGCAGCCTTCAAACCTTAGAGGTGGCAAAGGTTCCTATACACTTTGCCGACCGGGTCCTGGTGCAGTTTTTGGATGGAGGGCTCTCCAGCCAACGTCGCAAAGCCGCTTGGAAGGAGAGGTATCGGATATTTGGGCGGCATTACGGCGCATTGAATAATCTTGCTAACCATGTTTGGATAGTCTTGCGCTATGTTTTGAGGCGATTTGTGCCGAACTTTGGCTGAATCCCCCTTTTATGCCCTTAGACCCGTCGATTCGCTCCGTCCTAATCATCGGAAGCGGACCCATTGTCATCGGCCAGGCCTGCGAATTTGATTACTCTGGATCCCAGGCCGCGCGTTCCCTTCGCGAGGAAGGAATAGAAGTCATCCTGATCAATTCCAATCCCGCCACCATCATGACGGACCCCGTCACCGCAGATCGGGTGTATTTGATGCCATTGACCATCGAGTCTTTGGAACACATTATTTCACAACACCGTATCGATGCCGTTCTACCCACGATGGGCGGGCAGACTGCCCTTAATTTGTGCAAAGAGGCGGACGAATTGGGCCTATGGGCTCAGCATAACATTCGATTGATTGGGGTGGATATTGATGCCATTGAGCGCACCGAAAATAGGGAAGAATTTCGCAGACTGATGTTGGAAATCGGTGTGGGTGTTGCGCCATCTCGAATCGCTAATTCATTTCTGGAGGGCAAAGAAGCCGCCGAAGAAATCGGATTTCCTTTGGTCATTCGACCATCTTACACCCTGGGGGGAACAGGGGGCGCCGTGATCTACCGCAAAGAAGATTTTGACAAAGCTTTGAACAGGGGCCTGGATGCATCGCCTACGCATGAAGTGCTGATTGACAGGGCGGTACTGGGCTGGAAGGAGTATGAATTGGAATTGTTGCGGGATTCTGCGGACAATGTTTGCATCATTTGCACCATCGAGAACATGGACCCCATGGGAATCCATACCGGCGATAGCATCACTGTGGCACCGGCCATGACCCTCAGCGATACGGCAATGCAGGCCATGCGGGATCAGGCGATCAAGATGATGCGCTCAATAGGGAATTTTGCCGGAGGATGCAATGTGCAATTCGCCATGGATCCGCTGACGGAGGCGATCATCGCCATCGAAATAAATCCTCGCGTTTCCCGCTCATCGGCTCTGGCATCCAAAGCCACCGGGTATCCAATTGCCAAAATCGCCGCCAAGCTTGCGATCGGTTATCGTTTGGACGAATTACCCAATCAAATTACCCTCAGTACTTCCGCTTTCTTTGAACCCTCCCTGGATTATGTGATTGTCAAAATCCCCAAATGGAATTTCGATAAATTTCCCGGAGCAGATCGTAGCCTGGGCTTTCAAATGAAATCGGTAGGGGAGGTGATGGGCATAGGAAGAAGCTTCAACGAAGCCCTGCAAAAAGCCTGCCAGAGCCTGGAAATCAACCGCGCGGGCATCGGGGCCGATGGCAAAGGCGAACGCCGTTTGGAGGTTATCATGGACAGCCTGGAGCATCCTTCCTGGGAGCGCCTTTTTCATTTGTACGATGCCTTTTCTTTGGGGGTTCCCCTCAAGTCTGTTCAGAAAGCAACGCGCATTGACCCCTGGTTCCTTCGTGAAATTCGGTCCTTGGTGGAACTTGAGCAAAAGGTCAAACCCATGTGCCTTGCCCAAATTGACCGCGATTTGATGCAGGACCTGAAACAAAACGGATTTTCTGATTTTCAAATTGCCTGCATGGTCATGGACGATGTGCAAGAAAAGCAGGTCAGGAACCATCGTAAGTCCCTCAATTTGCATCGAGTTTGGAAAATGGTGGATACCTGCAGCGCGGAGTTTCCTGCGGCAACTCCTTATTATTATTCTTGCTACGATACCGAAAACGAAAGTGTCTCAAGCGATAGGCCCAAGGTTATTGTTTTGGGGTCCGGCCCCAACCGAATTGGGCAAGGGATTGAATTTGATTATTCCTGCGTGCACGGTTTGTTGGCAGCCAGAGAATCCGGTTTCGAGGCCATCATGTTGAACTGCAATCCGGAGACCGTGAGCACGGATTTCAACATGGCGGATAAATTGTATTTCGAGCCTGTTTTTTGGGAGCATTTGCTTGATTTGTTGGAGCACGAAAAGCCGGTAGGGGTCATCGTTCAATTGGGCGGTCAAACCGCCCTCAAATTGGCGGAGAAAATCCATGCGAGTGGTTATCGAATCATCGGCACTTCTTACGAGAGCATGGATTTGGCCGAAGACCGTGGCCGATTCAGTGATTTGCTCAAAGAACTCGATATTCCTTATCCGCGGTACGGGGTGGCCGAAACTGCTGAGGAGGCTTTGCAAATAGCGCATGATGTGGGGTATCCCGTCTTGGTGAGACCCAGTTATGTGCTTGGAGGGCAGGGGATGAGTATTGTGATCAACGACGAAGAGTTGGAAAAGGCCGTTGTGGATTTGTTGAGAAGAATACCTGGCAACAGGATTTTGATTGATCATTTCTTGGACCGGGCCATGGAAGCGGAAGCGGATTGCATTAGCGACGGTCATGAAGTGATGATATGCGGTATCATGGAGCATATTGAACCTGCAGGTATACATTCTGGTGATTCACATGCAGTACTCCCGCCCTTTGGTTTATCACCTTTGGTGGTAACCCAAATGGAAGAATACACCAGAAGACTCGCCAAAGCCCTTCAAATCAATGGCTTGATGAACGTGCAGTTTGCAATCAAGAACGATGTGGTTTATGTAATCGAGGCCAATCCAAGGGCCTCCCGAACCGTGCCGTTCTTAGCCAAAGCTTATGCGACTCCCTTTGTGAACATGGCGACCAAAGTAATGTTGGGAACACAGAAAGTATCTGATTTCGCAACGGAATATAAGCTGGAGGGTTGGGCCATCAAGGAGCCTGTATTTTCTTTCAACAAATTCCCCAACGTGAACAAAGAGCTAGGCCCGGAAATGAAATCTACCGGAGAGGCTATTCGTTTCATTAGCGATTTGCGAGACCCTTACTTCCGGGATTTGTACAAACGAAAATCCATGTACTTATCGCGTTAATCCTGCAGCCATTGTGGGGCTTAGCTAAAATCGGCCTATTTTCATGAGATTTTAATGCAAGGGCCTAAACCTGAAGGTAAGAAAAGGGTCAATATTCGGTTATACAAATATGGAGATCGTTCATATCTTAATTGTGGAGGACGACGCGGCCATGGCTGCCGCCGTGGTGGAGGGATTGAGCCAGGAGGGATTTGCGGTGGATCGTGCTGCCGATAGCCTGGAGGCCAGGCGTTATTTCAGCGACAAAGAATACCGGGTCGTGATTTTGGACCGAATGTTGCCGGGTGGCCTCAACGGCACTGACCTTGCTCGCCGTTTCCGCTCCCAACGACCGTCATGCGGTTTGTTGATGTTGACCGCTTTGGGTACGACCGGGGATAAGGTGGAAGGCCTGGAAGCCGGTGCAGACGATTACCTGGTCAAGCCCTTTGATTTTGACGAATTGCTTGCCCGAATCCGGGCTATACTGCGGAGGCAAGATGGCCAATCGGGACCCAGGCAATTGCAAGTGGGTTCTTTGATCCTCGATTTGCAGACCAAAGAAGCCCGCAGAGACGGCAAGTCCATAGGACTCACTGCCAAGGAGTTTCATCTCTTGGAATATTTTATGCGCCACAAAGGGGAGGTCTTGAGCCGAACCCAATTGGCCGCTGATGTCTGGGATATTCATTTTGATACGGGAACTAATGTGGTGGATGTGTACATCAACTTTTTGCGCAAGAAAATCGACCGTGATTTCCATACCAAAATGCTGGTGACCCATATTGGGCAAGGATATCAATTGACCGAAGAGGCAAACCCATCCCCGGCGTCTTAGTTTCGCCCAAGGGATGACCATACGCAATCAGTTAAGCAGGAGGCTTTTGGCCTTGGTGGCCTTGGTTTTGGGCTTGGTGCTCCTGTCGGTGTATTTTTTGGTGGCTCGTCAAAGGGAGTTGTCTTTTCACGAACGACTTCGTCAAGGGGCAGTCGCCAGAGCGGTCCTCTGGATGGAATCCGCTCCTGGCGCTGGGCTGGGGACGCTTCCTTTGAATGCTACCGAAATTGCGGAATCTCGCGCCGTGTTTTGGGTTTACAATTACCAGAATCGATTATTATGGGCAGAAGATTCAGCAGGACAGGTCCCGACCTTGACTCCTGCGGAATTGAGCCAAACGCGGCGTGACGGTCAGGCATTTTTTCTAAGAGGGAGATTAGAACTCGCTGCAGTGGCCTTTGCCGCGGATCGCTACAACCGCATGTTGGTGGTTTGGGGTGCCGAGGACGTCGAAGGGGAGCGTCAGTTGAGATTACTGCGTTGGATCCTCTTAACCGGATGGTTCTTGGGCATGGGATTGACCGGTCTTTTTTCTTACGGTTTTTCGGGGAGGGCATTAAGCCCTTTGAGCCATCTTCTGGACCGCGTGGAAGGAATGCAAACCAGCAAAGCTCTTGATTTTCACCTTGAAGAAGCCAAGAGGCAGGATGAAATTGGGCGGTTAGCCCGCAAATTCAACGAGTTTATGGCTCGTCTTGCCGAGGCTATTCGTGCTCAACAGAAATTTTTGGGCCTCGCATCCCATCAGCTGCGCACACCCTTGGCCTCCACCAAGGCAAGCCTTGAAGTTTTGTTACGGAAACCCCGTACGGAGGCGGAGTATCGTGCGGTTTTGGAAAAGACCTTGCTCAGTTTGGATGAACTTAATCGCACGGCACAGCGCTTGCTGGTATGGGTTCAATTGGATGCAGGTTCTCATATCATGCAACGAAACGAAGTGCCTTTGGATGAATTGCTTGTCGAGATTCAGGCGACTTGGAGGCGTCACCTGCCGTTCTGGGATTTTCAATTTCGAATTAAGGCTGAAGAGGATTTTGCCTACGTTGGGCAGGATGTGGATCGCGAAAGAGGGGCTGAGATTTTTCGAGTTCGTGGGGATGCCGAATTGCTGCGAACTGCGGTGGACAATTTGATCGAGAATGCAGTTAAATACAGCAATAAGCCCAAGCTCGAAGTTGAGCTGTCATGGAATTCGACGACGGGATTGGTACGGGTACAGGTACAAGACTACGGTATAGGCATGGATCAAGAAACTCTCAAGAGAATTTACGAACCCTTTTATCGATCATCCCATAGCATGGACCGCTCCGGTCATGGCTTGGGCCTGGCCTTGGTCCAACAAATTGTGCATTGGCATGGGGGCACGATTCATGCAAGTTCGGAGCCCGGCCAAGGAAGCGTGTTCAGCATAGACCTGCCTCCTATCTTTGGGCATGCTTAAAGCGATTTTCCTGTTTCTGCTATTCATATGGGTGGGAGGTCTGCTCATGCGTTGGATTTTGCCCTTTATCCTGATGCGCTGGATGCGCAGGTTTCAAGAACAAATCCAACGCCAAGCGGGATCCCGCCCCAAAGAACCTCAACGCAAGGACCAAGCATCACCAACCCCTATCAAGGGAGATTATATAGACTACGAAGAAATCCCTTAATTTTTGCGCTTATTCACTCTCCCTTTATGAAATCAAAATCATCTCAGTCAACAAGCCGAAGTTCCCAAGAATCCACTTCTACAGGAACCCTTTCCTTGGGGAACAATTTTTGGAATCGATGGAAAGATCATGTGTTGGCCTTGGCCGTGATGGCCGCCTTGGCGTTGATGTACAATTACCCCGTGCTCAGCGGCAAGGGTCTTCGAATGGAGGATATGACCCAAGTTTCCGGCATGTCCAAAGAGCTCGAAGACGCCAAAGCGATTAATGGACGTTACCCCCTGTGGACTAATGCGTTATTCGGAGGAATGCCGGCTTATCAAATCGCCATGGACACCCCCAATTCGCTGATTAACCAGGTGGGGCAAATCGTTTACTATTGGTTGCCACAGCCTGCCAATATGATGTTATTGTACATGGTCGGGATGTATATCTTGTTATGTGTTTGGGGATGCAGCCGTTGGTTATCGGTCATGGGCGGATTAGCCTTTGCCTTAAGTTCCTATAATATTATTATTATCGATGCAGGTCACGTGACCAAGGCTCTGGCCATTGGGTTCATGCCGCCTGTCTTGGCCGGTTTGCGCTTGTTGTTTACGGGGCGATACTTTGGGGGATTGGCAACCTTGGCCTTGGCCTTGGCGCTGCAATTGTACGCTTACCATTACCAAATCACTTACTACCTGGGACTTATGATTGTCTTGTATGTGGTTTACGAACTGATTGAC
>VHBD01000087.1 GCA_016872125.1 Sphingomonadales bacterium | reverse complement strand
AGGCAAACTCGTACCAATGTCCTTGCCTGGGGTTGATCAATTGTAGGCGGGTATCGTGAACCCAACGCGCTCCCAATCCGACGGTGGCGTGGCTATCGTAGCCGGGGGGGCGTTGCCATTGTCGTGTCGTTGGATCTTCTTCCCAGGCCGTATGGTACATGCTGTTGAAGCGCAGAACCGGACCCATGAAATGGGGACTGTGGGCGATGCGGGTGAGCAGGGTTGCATGAAAGTTTAGGGTTTCAAAGCGGTACGGTATGAAATGCTCGGGGCTAACCTCCGATTCAAGGCCGTAATATCGATCAAAGAAATTGCGCCACCCCAAGTTCCATTGAAGAATGTGACGATCATTGCCGATCGAAAGCAAGCCCGATTGGGTCAAAATCCATTGTTTGCGTTGGGTATAGGCTCCGGCAACACTGATTTGCGATTTCCTTGCCAAAGGGTCTTGGTTGAGTTGTGTTGCATAGAAGACCCCGCCACCAATCAAGATTCCTGTTTCGGGTGAGCGTCCAAATGCAGGGGATGGAAGCACCTTGGAATTGGCGAGGTTGGTTAGTTTATCATACCATCTGTTATGGCCTTGACGGACCGAATTGTCTTGGATTAGGCTGGAATCCGCATGAGTAGGCAACTTTGGGAAATTAGAGGGCGTAGCTGTTACTCCATTCGCTATTCCATTTGGGATAACCGAAATGCCACAGACCGCTAAACTGAATATAAAGGCGGAAAGGCGCATGTTACTCCATGAATTTGGGGGGTTCCCAACGGTAGACGGTTTGGAATAATCCAGAAAGGTGATTGCCTATTTGTCGCAAAACAATGAAATGACAAGTACCCAACGGCGAAGCCTTACCCCCGGTGAGCTCGTGAGCCCAATCACTTATTCCGTTGTTATGCCCAATGATCATAAGGGGCTTATCGTTGCCGTCGGCGAGGAGTTCGAGCTGGAATCTTGAAGATTCAGCGAGGTACAACCAGTCAGGATACCGGGGTAGATCTTCGGTGGCAACGTTAGGCCTTCTATTGGCCCAGGGCAACCCGTAGTCAAGGGTCTGCCGCGTGCGTAATGCGGGACTGCACCAAATTCTTGGACGGATACCTTCGGTAAATTCGAGGACATCAGGGACGGCCTCGGCCAAAGCGGAGCATTGCTTGGTCCCTTTGGGGCGCAGGGGCCTCTCGAAATCGGGGAGATCTCCCGATGATTGAACGGCTTTGGCATGTCGCAGCAAGATGATCACCATAGTTGGGGTGAAAGGTAGAATGCAAAACCTAACTTTGGGAATGCGCTTTGACGATATACCAGGTCAACAAGGAGTCAAAGACTTGTTGCAGGCAGGCTATGCCTCGGGCAAAATTGCCCACGCCTTGTTGCTTTCCGGCCCGGAAGGTTGCGGGAAGCTGCCCCTAGCTTTGGCTTATGCTTCGCTCCTGCTTTGTCATCAACCCATCCACAACGATGCTTGCGGTACCTGCCCCGCTTGCCTTAAGGTTTCCAAATTGGTTCATCCGGATTTACACTTTGTTTTTCCGGTGGTCAACCAAGGCGGGGACTCTGACAAAAACACCACTGATCATTGGATACAGGATTTCCGAAGGGCTTTTTTGGAACAACCCCATATGGAGCTCGAAGATTGGCGATTGGCCATGAATGCGGATCATCGTCAGGCCAATATTTCAAGGGCTGAGTGTTACCAAATTTTGTCCAAGCTTGGTCTTTCGGCTTTTGAGGGTCGATACAAGGTGGTCATCCTATGGTTGGCAGAATTTCTTGGAGATGCAGGGAATTTATTGCTCAAAATTTTGGAAGAGCCGCCTGATCAGACCGTTTTTATTTTGGCCACTGCGGAGCCTGAACAAATTCTGACGACCATCCGTTCCCGTGCACGGTCGATTCGGGTTGGGCCTATGGACTCGGAGTCTATCCGCCTTGCTTTGTTGGAAATGGATGTTCAGGAACAAAGAGCGGCCATGGCTGCCTTGGCATGCGAAGGGAATTTCCACAAGGCCCTGAGTATGATGAATCAAGAGCCCTTTGAGAACAGCGTTCGATGGACCGGCTTCATGCGTCTTGCCTATTCTGGCCAGCACTCGGAAGCCATCAAATGGGTAAACCAAAACAGCGAATTGGGTAGGGAGGCGTTGAAGTCCTTGCTCGATTACGGATTGCAGGTTCTGAGGGAATGTTATTTGTACCGCGAGATTCAACGTGATCCTCGAAGCTTGCGGGAAGATGAGAAAGAATTTGTGTATAAGTTTTCACCCTTTGTGAGTGCGTTGGCCCTGACTGCCATGCAATCTGCCTTGGAAAAGGCAGCTTATCGTATGGAGCGCAATGGCCACATCCGTTTGGTCTTGCATAACCTATACTTCGATCTGCAGGAGGCTTTGAGTTCCGAAAAACGACGCATGGCCAAAGCGTCTGTATCGACTGCCCGTCGCCTACCCAAAGAGTCCATGCTTCAATTCCCGACGCGTTAAGATTTCTCCGTATCTTCGGGCATAGACTAAGAATATCAAAATGGGATGCGGTTCTTGCAGTGGTGGGTCTTGTACCCCTCAGGGTTGTGGTAGCCAAGGCCATTGTGCAAGCGGTGGCTGCAATCGGTTCAACGCCTACGATTGGCTTTCGGATTTGCCTTCGGAAGCCGGTACAGCCTCAGGTCCTGAATGGGTTGAGGTGAGGTTTAAGGCCAACCGCAAGGAGTTTTTTGTGAACGCATCCAAAGCCCCGTTGTACCCCAACGAATGGGTGGTTGTGGAAGCCAAAACAGGATACGATATGGGCCAGGTCTCCCTCAAAGGTGAGTTGGTTCGCCTCCAAATGCGAAAGCGCAATGTCCTTGCCGAAGCGCAGGAAACCCGTAAGATTTTTCGCAAAGCCAACGAAGCCGAAAGAGAACGGCTTCATGGACTGCGAACCCGCGAGTTGGATGTCATCATGCGTGCTCGCAATGTCGTCGAACATATGCGATTGAACATGAAGGTCACTGATGCGGAATATCAAGCCGATGCCTCCAAGATTTTTCTTTATTACACCGCTGAACAGCGAATTGATTTTAGGGAATTGGTCCGAAAGTTAGCAGAGACTCTGCAGGCGCGTGTGGAGATGCGTCAAATCAATCCGCGTCAAGAAGCGGCCAGGCTTGGAGGATTGGGGGTATGCGGACGTGAATTATGTTGCAGCACTTGGCTAACCGATTTCAAGCCGGTTTCCTCCAATGCCGCACGTTATCAACAGCTTTCGATCAACCAAGCCAAGCTCTCGGGTCAATGCGGTCGTCTCAAATGTTGCCTGAATTACGAGCTGGATTCCTATATGGATGCGTTGAAGGATATTCCCCGAGGTGTTCGTTTTTTGACGACCAAATCAGGAACCTACGATTGCATCAAAACCGATATTTTCAAAAAGACCATGTGGTTTCAACTCCGAAGAGGAGACGCTGCCGGAGGTGATCAAATTGTGTTGGCCCTTTCTGCAGTACAAGTTGCCGAATTGCAAGAAAAATCCAAGGCGGGCATTCCCATTGAATCCCTCTCTGGATTTTCGGTAACCGTAGAGAAGCCGGATTTTCCAGCCGAACCGGATTATGAGGTAACCCAGGGCGGGGGATTAAACCGCTTTGATCGTTCGGGTAAATCCTCCAAACGCAAAAAGCGCAAGAAGCCTTTCAACAAAGGCAATAACCCCCCTGCTGTTCCCGGAACTCAGGCATCTGCTCCCAATCCTTCGTGAGGAATTCCATGTTCCGTGCGAGTTGGCTCCTCTTCATAGGCTTAGGCCTTGGCATAGCTTGCCAACCGGAAGCTGATTTGGAGGTGATGTTGCCCCTTCCGAACCAATCTTGGCCCTATTCTAGGGCCGTTGTTATCCCCTATCATAACACTGATACCCTGCGGCCACGCCAAATTCTTTTGCGCCTCAGGCATTCAGGCGATTACCCGTACCGGAATTTGCATACGCTTTGTCACCTGATCGGACCGGGGGGCGATTCCATGGTTATTCAGACCAGAACGATGCTTTCGGATCCGCAGGGACGTTGGTTGGGTCAAAGCGCAATGGGGGATGTGTACACGATGAGCGATACCATGATGCGTGACTTTCTATTCCGCAAGCAAGGGGTGTACAAATTCAGAATTCACCAACACATGCGCATCAATCCGGTTCCCTCTGTGGAGGAAGTTGGACTCTCCATTCGTTAAAGAAAATAGCTCTCCAGGACGGGGTATGAATGCCTGCATCCAGTGGAATCAAATATTACGGCTGTACGTAAAAGCGATAAACCCCTGAACGCTTTGGGCCGTTCGGTAATTGAGCAAGGTAGACACCTGCAGGAAGGGCTTGAAGATCATAGGCTTGAACGGACGCTGTAACAACAGAAGACAGCATTACTTTGCCACTCACCTCTACGATTTGTACGGTGTTACCAACTAGGTGATCCGGCACAGAAATCCATAATTGTTGCCCAAGCTGTCGCCAGTCGATTTCATGCTCGGTGTGGGTCAATTGGATTTGCCCACTACCCAGGGTACTGCCAATGTAGGTGATGAACTGTGTCGCGGTAGGATTGGCCAAATTCCGCAGTGAAATTCGTTGATACCCTGAACCCGCTTGATTATTCGGGTAGAAATGCCCATCCAAATTAGCTGTATCGCGTGCCGGCAGCACAAAGTCTGCGCTATCGACAAAGGGTGGAAAGCAATTGTTAAGATCGCAAACCGTACAGGTCCAAGTCGAAGGCAATTGAACGCCAACTCTTTTCCAACGGATATTCAGTGGGGTGGCCCCGGTATTGGCAACAAGGCCGTAGCCCACCAATTCAAACTGCGTTGCAGAACCGCTAATACGCATCGTGTCCGATGTGATCAGGGTCAATTGACCATAGGCCGATGGCGAGGCCAATGACCAAAGGGTGGCTACAATAGCGATGGCCAAAAATTGTATAGAATATCGATTCATTGGAAGGTTTGGTTCTTTAGGTAAAATTACGTTGGGAGCGGCCATTTACGGAAGGCATTATGCCTTGGTCTGCAAAACTCAAATAACGATGCTGGGCAAAAATGAGATGGTCAAGGACTCTGAGATCCAGGAGTTTTGCCGCAGATTCCACCTTTGCAGTGAGTTCTCGATCGGCATCGCTTGGTTGAAGATTGCCAGAAGGATGATTGTGTAAGAGGATAAGGCTGCTGGCCCGGTAATCCAAGGCCAGTTTGAGGATGATACGCGGGTCGGCCGCCGTAAAACTGATACCACCTTCGCTGATTTGCTCTACCCCCAAAAGGCGATGGGCTTGATTCAAGAGGGCCACTGCGAAGATTTCATGCCCTTTGTTCATAAATAAACTTTTGCAATATTCGAACAAGTCCGAGGAACTTCGAATGGTTGGTTTGTCTTCGGTAGGGGGGCTGAATACTCTTCTGCCCAATTCCATGGCCGCTGCAATTTTGATTGCTTTGGCCTGACCAATACCGCTGAGCTGGGCGAGTTGCTGAATATGCATTTGAGCTAGGGTTCGGAGGTCATGCCGGCACATTTGCAGGATTTGTCCTGCCAAAGCTAGAGCCGAACAATGAGCGGTCCCGTTTCCGAGCAGGATGGCTAGGAGTTCCCGGCTTTCCAAATTTTCCCGGCCATGCCGTAGCAGTTTCTCGCGTGGTCTTTGCTGAGAAGGCAGGCTTTTGATGCTTTGATCCGTGATGCTTTGAACAGTTTCGGAATCCGTGGGCGTTCGTGTCGGCATATCATCCACAAAAAAAAACCCGGCTCTTGGTAGAGTCGGGTTTAAACGTTTATTGAAGGAATTCGAGGAATCTTATCCCAAGGAGGCTACTTTACGAGCTAATTGGGATTTCTGCCTCGCGGCTTTGTTGGCGTGAATAATATGCTTCTTGGCCAATTTGTCAATGCGGGAGATGACCGATGGCAGCATTTGCCGAGCTTCTTCGCCCATGGTCAAGGCCCTTAGCCGTTTGATCATGGTTTTAGTGGTTTTGAGCTGGTAACGATTTCGCAGTCTTCGAACTGCAGTTTGTCGAATTCGCTTGATGGCAGAGGCGTGATTGGCCATAGAGGGATGTATTTGATGATTTAAGAATCGCAAATTTACGGAATTTGCTTAAATAACCCTAATTTTGCGTAAAATTTTCCTATGAACATTCGAACAAAACTCTCAAACAAGGCTCTCGCTGCTTTTTTCTTCTCATTTCAAGTGATGTGGACGGGGGTTTCCTGCCAAAATGGCGTCAAATCCGATGACTCCCAATGGGCCTATTTCGGGGACTCCATTACGGTAGAAGGCGCAACAGACGTCACCGAGCTTCCTGAATTAATGAAGGGCAAAACCATGGCGGAGTTCAAATTGTCAGGCACAATTCAAGAGTGCTGCCAGAAGAAGGGTTGTTGGATGAAACTCGATATGGGGGACGGTCAAATGCTGAGGGTAGGGTTCAAGGATTATGCTTTCTTTAT
>VHBD01000086.1 GCA_016872125.1 Sphingomonadales bacterium | reverse complement strand
GTACTGAGCCAAACGGGTGGGGCAGGGCTTCCTTTTTCTTTGGCCGCCAGGCGGTCCATAAATACGGCAAAAGCTTCGGGGTTTATGCCGGCTTTTTGGAGGTATTCAACGGCTTTGCGATCGGCCTGGGATTCCAATTTGCGATCAAAGGCGGTGGAGGTGAGCATACGGGCCAAATCATGAATTCCTGAATGACCTAATCCCAAACCACCGCTAATCCAAGCCATCAAAAGACTTAATCCCGCCTCTTTGATAATTTTTTGGCGTACGTGACTTAATTCGGCATGGGCCAATTCATGGGCCAAGACCCCAGCAACCTCATCCGGTCCCTGGGCACTTTGGAGGAGACCGCTCTGAACGACCAAACGTCTTCCAGGCAAGGCAAAGGCATTGACTTCAGGGTTTTGAATCAAATGTCGGTGAAGGCCAGCAGTGTCAATCCCGTTGGGCGTACAAAGGCGATCGAGGAGTCGATCCAACGCCAAGGCTGACCGTTCATCCTTGATGGGCGGGTGGCTGCGTTGTATATCTTCCCATAAAGGTTCTCCAAGGGACTGTTCCCACTGTGCGAGGGTCTCTGCCCATTCTGGATTTTCTAAAATATTTGTAACATATCGCACAATTCCATAGATGGCGGTCCCCACAAGGATTAAGGCCGCGAACAGATTGAAAAGGCAGGATTTATTACTCAAAACGCAAAGAATCTTGAATTCGGGAAACGACCTTAGGACTGCAATATTTCTTGACTTACCCCGGTAAAAGAAAAACCGCCGTCATGAAACAAATTTTGCATCGTGACCATACGGGTCAAATCCGAGAACATGACCACACAATAGTCGGCGCAGGATTCAGCAGAGGCATTGCCCAAGGGGGACATGCGTTCGGCATAATCCAAGAAATCGTCAAAGCCTTTGACTCCTGATCCCGCCGTGGTTCGGGTTGGACTCTGCGAGATGGTATTGACTCGGACCCCGTGGGATTTGCCCAGATGATACCCAAAGCTTCTGGCGATGGATTCCAGAAGGGCTTTGGCATCGGCCATGTCGTTGTAATCCGGAAAAACACGTTGGGCAGCGATGTATGAAAGGGCCAAAACCGAGGCACCTTGGGCAAGGGCATTGGTGGCGATGGCCGCTCGCATGGTGCGGTGAAAGGACATGGCCGACACGTCCAGGGTTTTGTGGTAGAACTCGTAATTAAGGTCGGTATAGGCCTTGCCTTTGCGGACATTGGGCGACATTCCTATGGAATGCAACACAAAATCAATAGGCCCGCCCAAGAATTCAACAGCTTGGGTAAATAGGCTCTCCAAATCAGCATCAACGGTGGCATCGGCGCCTATTACGGTGGAATTCAGGCGATCGGCCAGTTCTTGAATTTGACCCATACGCAAAGCGACCGGGGCGTTGGTGAGCACAAAGCGGGCTCCTTCTTGGTGGGCCTTTTCGGCCACTTTCCAGGCGATAGACTGTTGGTCGAGGGCGCCAAAGATGATGCCTCGTTTTCCTTGTAACAACGAATGATTCATAGGGTAGGGTTTAGGATAATCGATTACAATTTAACAAAAAAACGGTTCACTGGGATAGGTGGGAGGTATGGAGTAAAACGAGGGCTTGTTGAAGGGCCGCTTTCCCGTAGCGATCCCCACCAATCATGCGTGCCAACGTTTCTTGGCGTTGGTCGAGCCCAAGGACCGAGAGGGCTGTGCGGGTTTGCTGGTTCTCTACCTCTTTGGTGACATGCCAGTGATGATCACCGAGGGCAGCAATTTGGGGTAGGTGGGTGATGAGAATGATTTGTTGATTCTTGGCCATTTCGGACAACATTTGCCCCATACGCAAAGCGGTTTCTCCCGATATACCCGTGTCAATTTCGTCAAAGATCCGGGTATGGTCACGGCCTTGCTCTTTGACCAGGCTCTTGAGAGCCAACAAAAGTCGTGATTTTTCTCCACCACTGGCCACCTGCCCCAGGGGGCGTGGATCCTGACCGGGGTTGGCGCTGAAAAGCAAGTCTGGTCGATCAAGCCCCATAAGAGCCTCCGTTGGAACCCATTCTTGCAAAGCATCTGCTGTTGATTGTTCATTCAGGTTACTCACAATGGTATTCCAGTCCAAAACTAGTCGAGCATGCTCCATGGAAAGTTTGGCAAGCTTGACCGCAAGGCGGTTCGACAGATCGCTCAGGCCCTTGGTCCTTACCAGGTGTAAACGCAAGGCTGCCAAGCGACATTGTTCCAAGGCTCTGGCCTCTTGAGCCTCCAACGTTTTCCTGCGTTCATCCACACCTTGTCCGGTTTCCAAGAACGAAGCAAGCTTCTCTCGTAGGTCTCGTAGATCTTGAAGTTCAAAGAGACGGTGTTTGTGCAACAAACTCTGCAAGACATCCACCTGATCCCGTAACTGTTGAGTCATTTGCAAATCGGGTACCCTTGCCTCGGCCATGGATTCGGCATCGCGAGCCAATTCGCGAATTTGCAACAAAACGCTTTTCAAGGATTCGGTCCAAGCGGCCACTTCGGAATCCTTGCCGCTGATGCCGGCTAGTTGTTGCAAGAGATCTCGCAGTTGATCGGCTATGGCTTGTCCTCCATTCGGAGCATCTCCAACCAAGGAAGCGGCCGCGATGGTTAATTTCTCTCTGGAATCCAATGCGTTTTCCTGTATACTGAGTTGGTTTTCGCAATCGATGAGGCGGGCCCAGTTTTCCAAAGGCGCTGAGCGAAGTTCCTCGTAATGAAATCGATTAAGATCTTCTTCCCTTTGGCTCTTCTCATATTCAGTCAGAAAACCATCCAGGGCTTGCCTTGTTTGAACCCATTCGGTGAAACTAGCAGCATACTCACGGCGAATGTCCTCGCAACAGGCAATTTGGTCGAGTAACAAAACTTGAGTTTGCCTTTTATCCACGGCGACGGCCTCTTCTTGGCCGCTAAGGTCCAAGAGAAGGGTAGCAAGATTTTTGAGCTCCTTCAGGGTGGATACACGATCGTTAATGAGGCAACGGCTGCGCCGTTGTGGACTGATTTCCCTACGTAGAATAAATTCGAAGTTCGCGGAATGGGGTTCTTCGTTATTGATTTGGCTCCACAGGGCAAGGACTTCGGGATCATGGCTGAGGAACTCCATTTCAACAACGCATCGTAAGGTGGAATCCCGAAATGAAGCAGGGTCCGCATAATCACCTAACAACAAACCGATGGCATCCAATAGAATGGACTTCCCCGCACCGGTTTCTCCGGTGATCACCGTTAGGCCGGGGCCCACCGTGAGCTCCAATTCCCCAATCAGGGCAAAGTTTCGGATAAGCAGCCTAAGCAGCATAACAGGAATTCAATGGATGGTCCTGAGTATTTTATGGAAATTCGTAAAGACTAACGGCCTCCTCCACCTGCACCGCCCCCAACGCCGGGGGCGTTGATGCGGTTATACTCTGCCTGGTTCAAGGGGTCCATGGCGATCAACTGTTCCACCACCTTGGCCTTCTCGGCTGGCAAAGCTTTGGAGCAGAATCCTATAATTTCTGGTGTTTTGGCTTTGAGGTACAAGGGGATGAGCATGCCGCCAGGTTTGTTACGGTGCACATCATGGATTTTCTCAATGGCGCCCAACATTTTACGCCGTGCATCGATTACCCTCTCAGGCTTGTGCATTTGATCGAGGCCTTGCCGATGGTATTCGTACAAACCTTGATGAAAGGGTTTGTAAGCTGAATTGTTGAGCAATTCCGATAGCCAATACCGGTTGCGTAAGCTTTGGTTCTGCCGCCAACCTACTTCAATGGCATTTTGAGCATTCAGAACGATTTGTTGAGCTTTGCGTAGATAGGGTGTTCCGCTTTCTCTTCCGAAAGTGTTGTAATCAAGCCCAATAATGAGGTTAGCATAGAAGGCGAGCATCGAAAGCAAATTGGAGGTATGGGCATTTTCGTTGAATTCCATGGCTTGTGACTCGTTGTACTCGAATTGCCAATCCGGATCGGTATAATTGAAGATCACGGTGGTGTAGGCACTGTTATAGACTGGTCTGCTGCTTTGGATTTGCGTAGTAGCCTTAAAGGTATTCCCGCTAATTCGTTCATCGAGCATGATGCTGATGCTGCAATTGATGCGCTCTTGGAATTGAAACTCATCCGAGGACCACTTCTGACCGTTGACGAAAGTGGTGAGCGCCTGTTGCATGTTCGCATAAAATTGCTGATCGGCTCCTCCAACTTTGCCAGGGTTCACGGAGATTTGGCAATTCAATTCCTGGGCTAGGATTGGCATGTTCCATGGCAGCGCCATGAGGCATAGGATCATTCCCAGCCTCAGCAAGGCTCGAAATTGATTCACCATGGCTTTGGCGAGCTCCCGTTTGGGCATGGTTGGTAAGTGAATCGGATCATGATTTGCGGTGAGCAAGGTGCAACCCATTTGTTCGGCATCCATTGCGCCGCCCTCTTGCCTAAGGCTGTTCATCACCACAAGGTCAGCATGCTTATGATGCAATTTTCGAAGAGCGTTCTCAATTTCATTTTCACTTTCCAAAGCGAATCCTATAACGGTTTGACCAGGCTTTTTGTGGGTGCCGGCGAAATGCAAAATATCCGGATTGGCAACAAACTCTACGGACATGGACGCTTCGGATTTCTTGATTTTGTGATCGGAATAGGTGGCTGCTCGGTAATCCGCAACGGCTGCGGCATAGACTTGCAAAGTGCAGGATTCGGCATACTTCTGGCAAGCATCCATCATTTGATCGGCAGTTTCCACCGAGTGTATACGGACACCTGGGTGTCGGCATAGTTCAGATCCAGGACCGTAGATAAGCTCCACTTGGGCACCACGATCAGCTAAAGCTTCGGCCAAAGCCAGCCCCATTCTGCCGGAAGATCGGTTCGTGATGTAGCGAACCGGATCTAGGTATTCACGCGTTGGGCCAGCGGTCACCAAAACGCGTTGTCCATGAAGAAACGAATCTCCAAGCAGGATTTCTCGAATGGTTCTTAGCAAATCTTCCGGTTCCGCCATACGTCCTTCCCCGATTAAGCCGGATGCGAGTTCTCCAGAAACCGGTTCCACGATACGGTACCCCATATCACTCAGCCTTTGGAGGTTAGCTTGGGTGGTTGAATGCCCAAACATATCGTGGTCCATGGCCGGGGCTACTGCCACAGGGCAGCGTGCCGATAAAACCGTTGCCAACAGCAAATTGTTGCAGGTTCCGCTGGCCATGGCTGACAGGGTATTGGCGGTGCAAGGTGCTACCACAATCAAATCGGCCCATAGGCCAAGGGCAACATGGTTGACCCATTCGCCTTCCTTGTTTTGCACAAGATTGGTGTACACGGGCCTTCCACTAAGGGTACTCAAGGTGAGTGGTGTTACAAATTCATGGGCTGAAGGGGTCAAAACAACTTGTACTTCAGCGCCTGAACGCACCAGCTCACGAACCAACCCGCAAATTTTATAAGCAGCAATGCTGCTGCTAATGCCTATCAGAACTTTCTTGCCGGCAGGCATTGTTCAGCTTTTAGGCTTTTTTGTTCTTGGAGTCGTTTCGGTAATAAATTTTACCTTGTTTGAACTCTTCAATCGCTTGCAATGCTGGCTTGGCCATGCGCTCGTATTGACGAGAAATTTCGATTTGCTCCCGATTCTCATAGACTTCTTCGAGCGTATCTGCCGGGGTTGCAAATTCGGCTAATTTTGAGTTCAACTCTTCTTTGACTTTGGAAGCGATTTGGTTGCTACGCTTGGCGATGACTGCAACTGCTTCATAGACGTTACCGGTGCTTTGTTCCAAGTCGCGAAGACTACGGGTGATGGTGTTGTTGGGTTGTGACATGAGGTGTATTTAATCAGGTTAGTGAATCGATGCGGGTTAATTAGGTTGTTGGGGCTTTGGTGAGGTAGGCTCTGGCTTCCAAGGCCATAGCTCGACTTTGGGCCAAATAGACGGAGTTGGGGAATTCTTCCTCCAATGCTTCTTGGGCCAAGATAACCTGTTCAAAGCGTATAGCTTTTTTGGATTCGATGCTGTTGGAGGCTAATTTATAA
The DNA here is from genome assembly GCA_016872125.1 of Sphingomonadales bacterium. GTDB lineage: Bacteria > Bacteroidota > Bacteroidia > UBA7662 > UBA7662 > SYHX01. The sequence continues at coordinate 528 of VHBD01000086.1, read as the reverse complement.
TAGGACTCAACAATTAACCATTTGATTTTTTCGCGGTCGGCCAGGTCTGGGTATTCGACCAGCAATTGCTTCAGACTGACTGCAGAGGCCCGGTAATCTTCCATACGGTAAAACAACATGGCGGCTTCGTAGGCTTTCAGCCTCATTTTGTCACGGAGTTGTTCGATGATGTAATTGCATTGATCCACCCTGAGGCTGTTGGGATGTTTGTTCACAAACAGCTGCAGTCCCTCTATGGCCTTAACAGAATTGGACTGATCCAAGGCATAGGTTGGAGAATCCATGTACATGCAGTAGGCATACATGAAATCCATTTCTTCCGCTTTGGGGCTGGAAGGAAAAAGCTGGTTAAACTGCTTGAAATGGTATGCCGCGGTGAGATAAGCCCCCATTTGAAAATCACAATAGGCGTAGTAATAGTAAATAGACTCGGATAATTCGGAACCTCGATAGGCCGATACCAATTCTTCGAGCAATGGCTGGGCTTTGAAATATTCACCTTGGAGGTAAAACTCTTTGGCTTTCCCG
>VHBD01000085.1 GCA_016872125.1 Sphingomonadales bacterium | reverse complement strand
GGAGCAAGGTACAGACGGTCCTCCGTGACCAAATACATTTGCCCTTCCTTGTCCGGTAATTGCCCGGTCCCGAATCCTGAATCTTCGTTGATTAAAATAGGGGGCTGAATTTCGGTGTATCCTGCTGCCGTATTGAAATCCAAAAAATACTGAATCAAAGCTCTTTGGATTTTGGCTCCGTGTCCGGTATAAACCGGGAAACCTGCACCGGTGATTTTGACCCCTAGCTCAAAATCAATCAGGCGATACTGGGCGGCAAGGTCCCAATGCGGTTTGGGACGCTGTATATCTTCGGTATTCGGATCGGATAGAAAAACCACTTCGTTTTCGGCAGGTCCGCTGCCTTCGGGAACTGACTCATGCGGGAGATTCGGTAGGCGTACGAGTTGTTGATGGATCTCTTCTTGTAAGGCCTGGACTTGGGCATCCAGTTCAGCGGTTTGTTCCTTGAGGATGACGACCTCGGCCTTTATTTGCTCGGCTTCTTGGGTTTGGCCGTTTTTCATCGCCAGGCCAACCGCCTTGGCCTGAAGGTTCAAGGTCGCTTGGTTTTGTTCACAAAGCGTGAGCACCCGCCGCCTCTCATCGTCCAACTTGAACAATGCCTCTAGTGCCTGTTCCGCATGAGGCACTTTCTTGGTGGTTAGGGCTTTGATAGCCTTATCGCGATCTTCGCGGAGATAGGGTAATTGCAACATGGAAGCTAGGATTGAAGAGCAAATTTATTCCAATTCAACCCTTCCTTATCAGCCCTCTTCGCCTGAGTGTGATGGTTTCTTCCAAACGTACACCAAGACACCTGCCATAATCACCAACAAAATGCTGACAATCAGGGCCATGTTGATGGCCTGCAAGCGCTCCTGTTGGACCTGCATGAGGGACTTTTCGAAGGCCAATTGATCGGTTTGACGCTGCAAATGTTCGGAGTTGTAGGAGGCTTGAATCTCCAAGAGGCGTTTGTCGGATTCCTTGGACATGATAAGGCTATCCAGTTCTCTCCAAGCCTTGAAATGAACCATGGCTTGTCGTGGATTTGAGGATTCGGCTACCACTTCGGCCATCAAGGCATGGGCGCGACGGAGCACGAGCAAATCATCGCAGACATTGGTTTCAAAGAGCCGGATGACCTCCGTGCACCAGGCCGTTATGGAATCGCGAGATCCTTTCACTCGGTGCAGGCATTCTGCTTTTTTGGCGAGGATTTGAGCGATATATTCATCGTTTTGAATAATCTTCGCCAGCGAGAGACTTTGGCGATACCCTTCCATGGCTTTGGTATACTTACCAGTTTTGGAATAGACCTCGGAAATATTGCACAAATCAGAACTGATCGCAAGGGTATCTTTGTTGTCAATATCAATTTTGAGTGCATTGTTATAGTTTGATAAAGCCGCTGAAAATTTCCCTGTCATTTCAGCGATAACTCCCAAATTATTGTATACATAGCTTATCATTGACGGGTCATTTTCGGCCTTGTATTGCGTCAAGGCCTGTTGGTAATACCGGTTGGCGTTGGACCAATCTTTTTGCTGCGCGTAAATATTACCTAAATTCAATGTTACAGCGTTAATCGCATCTTTTCGCCCCAATTTCCTGGCCAATTGTATGCCTTGTAAATAGGATTCGGCCGATGCGGTCAAAGCGAGCAATCGGTAATATGCATTTCCTTTCAAGATGTAACAGCTCATCAGTCCGCTGCTGTCGTTGGTGCGGGTCAGGATTTCCACTGCCTTAAGCGCTTCGGTAATGCACTGGTGGCTTTTGTTTTGAACCTGGTAACTTTTGGCTTTGATGAGATAATACTCCCCACGTAGCTTCTCGGGTAATTTGCTTGGAACCGGAACTTGTTGCAGGAGGCGTAGGGCTTCATGAGGCCGTTCCTTGTATACCTCTTCGGCTTTTCGGAGGATTTCCTGGGCTTGTTTGGGCGGGGTATTCGAGGGTTTGCTAGGGTTCTGTGCCAGGTGATCCATGGCGACCAAAGCCAAGCAGCATAGTACGCTCAGAAAGATTTGCGGAAAACCTAGATTTTTTTTCAATTTTAGCCAAAAATTGATAATTTCTTTGGAAATATAAGAAGAGCAATTTACTTTTGATCATTCTAAGGGCAGGAAATCACGAACCCATTCGGAATATTCGATAATCCGGTTCTTCCCCCTTAATTCCCAATTTTATCAATAAACTTGATCCAATCCTTGGAATCCTGCTGCGAATAACCTTACCGAGGTTGTTCAAAATTTCGATTTTTTAATTATCCACTCCTCTAAATCCTTATTGTGTCCGAATCCAAAGGTAGAGGCCGACCTCGCAAGGTCCAAGCCGAGACAGTAACCGAGCCAGTCCAAGTTGAGCCACGCCGCCCAAGAGGTCGCCCACCCATGGATCCTGCAAAGCGAGCGATTTTGCCCGAAATCGAAACAGGACCAGAGCCCGTTATTCCGGAACCAGAGCCCGAAACCGCCTCTGAATTTGCGTTCGACGCCATTCCTTTGGCCACCAATCTTCCGTCTGAAGAGGGGCAAGGTGGGGATGAGCAAGAAGAAGCTTCAGAAGGTTCCGAGTCAGGTCCTTCATCCGGGTCTCCTTCCGGTCCCCAAGATGCTGCTCCTAGAAGATCTCGTGGACTCCGTCAAGAAGAAGGGTCCGGCCCTCATTCCACAGATCGATTTGCTCCGCGGCAAGGAGGGTCACCTTCCGAAAGGCAGGGATTTGCAGAGAGGCAGGGTTTCAAGGCTGGTCACGGAGTTGATCCTCGAAACGAACAGCGGGGTGATTTCCGGCCTGGTGCGTCGCCTCGAAATGAGTCCCGACAAGGAGGTCCTCAAGATACTCGTAATCCCCAGGCAAACCGTAACAGAGAATGGGAGAAGCGTGATCCCAAGCCTTCGGATCGCTACGCCTTCGAATCGGTGATTCAAATCGAAGGCGTTTTGGAGCCTACCCCGGATGGCTTTGGCTACCTGCGTTCTTCCGATTACCATTACCTCAATTCCCCTGATGATGTCTATGTGCCCGGGCACATGATCAAAAGTTTCAGCCTCAAACCGGGCGATACCATTCGGGCCAAGGTTAGACCACCGCGGGAAGGTGAGAAGTATTATATCCTCACTGGGGTGGAGAGCATCAACGGCCTGAGCCCGGCCGAGATTAGGGACCGTGTTCCTTTCGATTATTTGACACCCCTTTTTCCAAACGAGCAACTCCGTTTAACCCATCGCGCCGAGAATCTCTCCATGCGGATTATGGATTTGTTCACGCCCATTGGCAAAGGGCAACGGGGACTCATTGTGGCCCAACCCAAAACGGGTAAAACCATCCTTCTCAAGGATGTAGCGAATTCCATTTCATTCAATCATCCGGAAGTTTACCTCATTGTCTTGTTGATTGATGAGCGCCCTGAGGAGGTCACCGATATGGCAAGGTCGGTGAATGCCGAAGTCATTGCCTCGACCTTTGATGAGCCCGCAGATAAGCATGTTCGTATCGCCAATCTAGTGCTCGAGAAGGCCAAGAGAATGGTGGAATGCGGGCACGACGTGGTCATCCTTTTGGACTCCATAACACGCTTAGCAAGAGCATACAACACCGTTCAACCTGCCTCCGGTAAGATTCTATCCGGCGGGGTTGATGCTAACGCATTGCACAAGCCCAAGCGATTCTTTGGCGCCGCTCGTAACATCGAAGGAGGTGGTTCGTTGACTATCCTTGCCACTGCCTTGATTGATACCGGTTCCAAAATGGATGAGGTAATCTTTGAGGAATTCAAAGGGACCGGTAACATGGAATTGCAACTTGACCGCAAATTGTCCAACAAGCGTATTTACCCAGCCATTGACGTGACGGCATCCTCCACACGACGTGACGATTTGTTGATGGACAAAGACATGCTCAAGAAAATGTACATCCTGCGCAATCATTTCGCTGATATGACTTCTCAAGAAGCGATGGAGCTCTTGCTTAATCACATGCGCGGTACTTTGTCCAACGAAGAGTTCCTGATGTCGATGAACCGCGGTTAACGCCTAACGAGTCACGGAAGCCATCCAAGCTGCGCGGGTGGCCAATTGCTCCGCGGTAGCTTTCTGGTCGGGTGTGATTTTGTAGTGGTTATAAAAGTCTATCCCGTCCACACCCTTCATCCACGCGATGCTGTAATGACCTAGGCTATTGGCATGGAGCACCGCGAGGGCCTGCTCCGCTTCCACGGACAGGGAACTTGGATCCGGATTTGCATCGTGCCACACCACCGATGCAAAAGGTTCCCCCACCGCTCTAACGAGGGTTTCCCGCAATATTTTCCTAGCCTTGGCCTGCAAATCGGATGAATCATCGGGAACACTAAGAATAGCGTTGCGATCCTGATCCAGAATGAGGGGCCTTGAATCAACGGATGTTGCCAATTCATGGCCTACGATTTGCCAAGCCAACCATCGATCCCCGGGGCCTAATCCTGCCATAGCCGCAGGAGAGCCGGGAACCGTATGTTCCACTGTGGGCAGACCTTTGTTCCAGAGCATTTGAAGACCCATATACCGCTTGATCGAGTCTTCGCAAGGGCCAACGATCATTTCGCAACCCACTGTGCGGACCATGGCCCCCAAACGTTTTTCCAGGGACATGGCCTGGGCATAATGTTCTTGGAAGTACAAGTTCCAATCGCAGGCCGCAGGAAGGTGCCGCTCACACCAATTTATGAGCTTAGCTTCACCGTACCCTTGCTGCGGGTTACGGCCATGTTCTTGCCACAGGAACCGCATCAAATCGTCCAAGCTTAGGGTATTACCGCTGTAATGGCGCAATGTTAAATCCAAATGAAGGGCTTGGAGCATCCCTTCGGCATAAATGGAAACTCGGCGATGCGGTGCCGAATGCAAGCTGCTGTACCCGTCCACCCAGGTATCCATGGAAGACTCGTGCAGCCCGTGGTTGTACCGTCCGTAGTTTACGGTGTGACGCAGGAGATACGCATTCACTTCGTCGAGGTATTCCTCGAAATTTAGGACGCCACAACGTGCCAAAAATAAGTCCCCGTAATACGTGGTGAATCCTTCGTAAACATAGCCTAATTCGCTGAACATAAGCCCTTCGTAGCGGTAGGTTTGCAGAACATCGGGGCGAAAGCTCTTGATATTCCAGGCATGAAAGAGTTCATGCGATGCCACCCCCATCAGCTCTTTGTATAGGCTGGTCCAAAGGTGTTGTTGAGGGCCTAAGGCCAAGACGGTGGAACGTAAATGCTCCACGCCGTGATAAAAAGAAAAAGGCAGGGCCAGCAGCATGAAATGGAAAGTATCCACCGGGAACGAACCCATGGTCAAAATTTGTTCGCAGCAGAAGGCCTGGAAATCCCGGAGAATACGCCCGCTCTCATCGCCTTCAGGGAATTCCGCCCCATGAATCCATAACACAAAATTTACACCTTCGGTCGCCCAACGTATTTCATGAAGCTTGGAGGATACGAGGAAGGGGCTGTCCACCATTTCGTGGAAAGAAGAAGCTGCGTAACGCTGCTCTCCTTCACTGGGCAATGCGATGGCGACTTGCCGCAGGCCGGCACCAGACCCGGCATCCACCTGCAGGGTACAGGGTTCATGTTCTTGGCCAGGGATATACAGGCAACAATGCACCGGGTTCACGTACAGGAGCTCCGGGTCCACCCAGCAGGCCCCGGCATCGGGTTGGTTTGCGAAATAGCTATATTCAATTGCCAGGCGAGCATCAAGCTCATGTTGCAGGACCCATTCCGAGGCTGTCGTTTTGGTGAGGCGTAGGGGGGCATTGGACCTTGGGTTGTCCATGGCCCCCGAAGGAGAAACCCCCGAAGGGGATATGACCTGCAAGGCCACCAGATTCCGGGTAAAATTCCCTTGCTCATAGCGTCCAGGCCTCCATTGCGGTAGGCGCAGGGTTGTCTGCCCTCCCGATCCCGTCCATTCCATGCGGACCTTCAAATGACGCGGCCTTATGGGGTCGGCCCCTATGGAATAGTGAATGGGTGGCATAGGAATGGTTAAGGTTTGTCCAAAGGTAACGATGGCGAAAATCAACCGAAAAGGCGTATCTTTGCATCCTTTCGCAAATCGCACATCACCATGAAACGCACGTTCCAGCCCTCCAACCGCAAACGCCGCAACAAGCACGGGTTCCGTTCTCGTATGGAAACGGCCAATGGAAGGGCTGTTTTGAACCGCCGCAGGGCCAAAGGCCGCAAGAAGCTCTCGGTTTCCAGCGAACGTCGCCACAAGGCCTGATCGTCGGCATCCCAACCATGCCAACCCATCAAGGCCAGCCCAGTTTGCGCGGCCATGGGGCCTTTGACAAGGTTTTTGGCGAAGGCAAATCTTTCTTTTTATTCCCTTTTCAATTTCGGTATAAGGAACCGGATGAATTCGTCCAAAGCGTGGAAAAGCCGCCGTTGGGCATACGCTTGGGCATTTCGGTACCTAAGCGACGTTTTAAGCGGGCGGTGGACCGCAACCTGATTCGGCGCAGGATTCGAGAGGCTTTTCGATTGAACCGTCAACATTGGCACGACGCTGAACAAGGACTTCCTGGGGGTGCCGCCATCGTGCTG
>VHBD01000084.1 GCA_016872125.1 Sphingomonadales bacterium | reverse complement strand
AAGGATGCGCGCCGATGCCGCGATCATGGCCGCATTATCGGTACACCAGCTCATGGGCGGGATATGCACTTGGCATCCCAATTGCTCGCCCAATGCCAAGAAGCGAGAGCGAAGCAAGGAGTTGGCTGCGACACCACCCGCAAGACCCAGGCTTCGTGGCTTCCTAAGGCCCGCATGATGAACGACCGGCCTCATAAGCACCTCGACCACCGTGGACTGTATGGAGGCACAGAGATCCCTCAGGGCAGAATCTTGGCGGTCATCAAGGTCAGGTTTGTGCTTGGCTAAATAATACAAAACACTTGTTTTCAATCCACTAAAGCTGTATGCTTCATTTTCTAATTGAGGGATAGGCCAGGTATAAGCTCCAGGATTGCCCTCCCTTGCCAAGCGGTCCAAAACCGGCCCGCCAGGGTAAGGCAGCCCCAACATTTTGGCGCATTTGTCGAAGGCCTCCCCGGCAGCATCGTCCAGGGTTTCGCAAAGCATCCTGCCTTCCAACCATGATTCCATCCACACCAAATGCGTATGGCCCCCGGAAACCGTTAAGGATAGCATGGGAAATATCCCCTCCGGTTCATATTCCACAAAATGCGAGACCAAATGACCATGCAAATGATTGACCCCTATCAAGGGGATATCCAGCGTAAGAGCCAAACCTTTGGCGACGGCAGATCCCACCATCAAGGAGCCCATCAAGCCAGGGCCTTGGGTATAGGCAATGGCCTCCACATCGGACCAAGAGGTTGAGGTATCGTGAATCAAATCCTTGATAATCAAAGATAACCACTCCTGATGTGCCCTTGATGCCAACTCCGGAACCACGCCTCCGAAACGCTGATGCTCTTCCTGCCCCGATTGTTTCAAACCAATCAACCGATGGCCCTTCAGCAAAGCCACGGAGCTATCGTCGCAAGAACTTTCGATGGCGAGGATCATTGGAAACGTATTCCTGCAAAAATGGCCTATATTCCATAGCTTTACGCCAAATTCATTACAAAAACGAATCCCTTTCCCATCCATTGGATAACCAATGAATTCCAATACCCCTCGACAACTTCATGTTCGCCAAGCCATACGGGGCCTTGGCCTTGCATTGGGCTTGATCTTGGTCCTGGCGGTTGGATCGTTAACGGTCTTGGTGGGGACAAGGTTCGGTCAAACATGGGTTTTGAAAATGGTCAGCCAAAGCCTTGCATCGCAAATCGGTACTGAGGTTCGTTTTGGGAGTTTTGATTTAGGTTGGAACGGCCTCAGATTAAACAGCATTCAAGTTATGGGTTGCCACAACGACACCTTGTTGACCATAAGCCAAATCGACTTGGCTTGGCGAGCCATTAACCCGCTTCGAAGGTCTATTCAAATTCACTCGATCGTGGTAGAAGATGCCACGGTGTTCATCCATCCTCAGAAAATGGCCACAACCTTGGGGACCAAGCCCACCTTGAGCCAAAGCAATTGGGAATGCTTTTGGCAAAGCATCCCCAAATCACCAAACCGAGGACGGCAGAATAACGGGCTTTCTTTGAATCGTGTTTTGTTACGGAAAATCAATTGGCAGATTTCAGGCTATCCCGACTTGGGCGGATTCAGCCCACGAAGAACAACGAATCTCGCCTTGACCCGCCTAAAAATTAGGCCGGATCGTTGGCAAGTGCAGGTCTCCTTCCAGCATGTACTCGCAAGCACCCCGATTCCATTCTCAGGTAAAGGCTCCTTGATCGGTTGGCCCAACGGCAAGGTCCTTGCAAGTCGTATCCATTTGGACCATCCGGAACTTGAATTGCAGATCCCTTCATTGGAGGTGAATTCCGCCAATTCGATTGTTGCGAGCAGTGCACGCATTCGAATGGTCGAAGGTCATTTGAATCGATGGTTAAGGGCTTCCAACCCTTGGCCAGCATGGACCCTTCATTGCCCCATCCTGGAATGGAACGGTGGCCTTGTGACGTGGTCCGGATTGACGGGAAACGTTGCGAATGGAATAGCCTTGCAATCCTCCGGACAGTGGCAGGCCCAAATCCCCCCAAAGGCCACGCCGTACCCACCCGGAGTCACCGATACCTTGCTCTGGCTCTCGTGGTCCTTGGTGGCCCATTCCCAGTGGGCACCCGTCCTTCAGAGGATCCAAGAGAATTGGGTTGCACCGTTGAAGCCAGCCGCCAAGGCCATTCAAATTCATACATTGCTGCCTTATCTACCTGATTCCAGGACCTGGTCCCTTCAAGGACAAATTCGTCAAGGTTCCTTCGGTCTCAAGGCTGAAGCCGAAATAAGCTGTGGGAACAGCCAAGTTCAGATCTTGGCACAAAAGCAGAATTCCACCAATATTTGGGCTGGATCAGCACAAGTAAATTCCTACCCACTCCCCCAAGCCATCAGCCTTGGGCCGACGGTGGCGCAATGGTCTCTTCAAGGTCAAAATAGATTTAATGTTGATATTCAATCAGATAACATAATTTGGGAAAAAGAAAAATTCAGCAATCTGAATGCCCGTCTGCAATGGTATAACAACAGCCTTGGCTGCCGAGTCAACTTGCTGGATTCCTTGCATCAAATTGAATCCGACTGGACCGCCCTGCTCCAAAACGGAAAACCCGTTACCGTGGTTGGCCATGGGAAGCTGGATTTTCAATTTCCTTCGATTCCTGAACTTTGCGGGCCCATCCGTGCGTTGGGAGAATTCAGCATTAGAGATTCCAGCGACTTCACCCAAATTGAACTGGCAGATGGGGCATTGGTCTGTGACCAAAAAAGCCTGGAAATTCGGAACGCTCGTCTAAAATTAAACCGTCAAAGCCCTGGCCAGGCGATCCAAATTACCCTCAACGAGGACAGCATCCATACCACGGGGCTCCGCAAATTCGAACATGTCCCCCAGGCCCTTGAACAAGTCACCAATTTCCTATTGGGGGATACCGGGTACAGCTTCCAAGAAATTCCGTTTCGCGCCTACATCAAAATCAACAAGCTCGGCGATTACCTACCCTTTTTCACTCAAGCCCCCCCCATTCAATGCGCTCAATTGAAAGGAAGCCTGAACTGGTCCTTGCCAATGACGGGCTCTGTTCCCTATTGGAACCGGGGAATTCGAGTAGATATTGGATCGGCAAGTTGGCAAGATTGGGCTGCCCGCAATATATCCATTCGAACCGAATACCTGGGGAACACCATGTTGGTTCGAGGACAATTGGACAGCCTTGGGAAGGACGAAGCCATCCTTTTTCAACAAGTCAATTACCAACAGATACGTGATCGTCTAAGCTCAACACTTCGTCTCGTCGGGACTGACCCTTCGAGCCAACAATCCTCTCTTTTTCACGGATCACTGACCGGTGCCAACGCTCAATGGACTTTGGGAATCGATACCCTCAGGGCCAATATTGCGAATCAACTTTGGACCTCTGCCGAGGGCGGTCTTATCCGAAAATACGGTGACGTCTGGGATTTGGATTCCATTACCCTTAGGCATGGCGTCTCCAAACTCATGCTGAATGGTTTGATTTCGAACAAACCCGGAGATAAGATTAAGTTGGAAATCTCCAATTTAGGACTCCCCCAAGTCATGGCCGCAGCGGGCCAACGCAATCGCCTACTCCAAGGCAACATTAACGGTCAAATTACCGGAGATGGAATTTTGAATCAACCCAATATCACCGGAGACCTGAGAATCCCCAGTCTTCAATTGGATAGCATTGTGCTAGGGGACTTAAGCGTGCAGTCTTCCTTTATTCCCTTGACCAATCGGCTCGTGCTGAATGCCCACTTGAATAAGCAATCCAAAAGGCCTGCTTCCGTAACCGGGTGGTTGCAAACCAACGTTAAAAGCATACCCTGTGATCTACAGATTAAATTAAAGGGTGCACCTCTTCAATTGTTGGAATTGGTTTTGTTGCCCAATCTGGATAGCATCCGTGGTGAAGCGGATGCCGAAATTCAAATCGCAGGCAGTCTCGAGAAACCCCGGATGAAAGGCGCGATGGCCTTGAATGAGGGTCACCTTCGTGTTCCCTTTCTCAAAAACACGTACCGAATTTCGGGTGACGTCCGTGTTGAACCCAACCAATTTGTCTTCGAAAACAACGAAATTTTTGACCAAGACCGAGGACGGGCCAAAATATCAGGTTTAGTCACCCACCAAGGATTCAGAAATTGGGGCTACCGATTTCAGATGGACAATGCCAAAAGCCTTTTGGTGCTCAATGAACCTCGCTTGATGAATGAGGACTATTACCATGGGATCGGTCGAATAAACGGAAGCGGGTCGATTTCTGGAGATGAACGATCAACCCAAATTCAAGTCTCCGCTGAAGCCGTCAAGGGAAGTCGCCTCATTATTCCTTTGGATGACCTTAGCGAGGAAAATACCTATGATTTTATTCGGTTTAAACAGCCTATCGGGAAAACTCCCCTGGCTACTCCAATCACCAACGAACAAACGGTCGCTATAGGAGGTCTGGAGTTCAACTTAGGACTCATTTTGACCCCTGAATCCGAGGTAAGCCTTCTGCTGGATCGCCGATTTGGGGACCAAATCAAAGGAACAGGCCATGGGAACCTGAATTTAACCCTCTCCAGAGAAGGGAATCTTGCTCTGACCGGCAATTATGTTTTTGAGCAAGGCAATTATTCCTTCAACTTGGTGAATCTGGTCAACAAAAATTTTGAGATCAAGAAAGGTGGTCGAATCGACTGGAATGGAGATCCTTATGCAGGGAATATGCAAATTGAGGCCGTTTACAAGCAAAGAGCCTCCATTCGAAACCTGCTAGGAAGCAATTTAACCGGCCAGAACGATAACCGAAATATATTGCCTATAGAAACCTATTTGGACCTTACAGGACCCATACTCCAACCTGGCGTTAAATTCCGTCTCAATTTGCCTACGGTCAATAACAATAATCCTAATGATATTTTGGTCCAACAAATTACCCGCATCAACAACAATGAGCAAGAGTTAAACAGCCAAGTCCTGGGATTATTGGTTTCCGGACAATTCATCCCCTCCGAAAATTTAAATTCCGCCTACCTGGGGATTTCGACCGGAGCCACCGCCTTTAATTCGGTCACCGAAATGCTGACGACGAGACTCAGCAACTTGCTTAACAACTCACTCGGAGGAGGCTTGAATTTTGGAATTAATTACCGTGGGGATTTGGGCACCGGCATTTTAAACTCAGGGAACAATGCCAATTCTGTTGCGGATAGCACCCGAAGAGACCTTAATGTGGCATTGAACACCAGCTTGTTCGGAAACCGATTGGTGATTGATGGAAACTTGGCCATGGGAAACAGCCTCCAAGTCAACTCCAGGAATATGGCCGGTGAAATCAACGTGGAGTACCTCATTAACCCCAGCGGAACCGTACGCGCCAAGGCATTCAATCGCCCTGATGATCGCATTCTCTTCAACCAAAGCCAAAACCTCAACTACCGTCAGGGTATCGGCCTGTCCTATAACAGGAATTTTAATCGGTGGAGTGAGCTACTACGCAAAAACCCCCGTCAATGACGAGGGTTTTGGGGGTGGCCCGTAGGTGCCTTCGTTGAAGATGGCCTTGCTCGGAGAACCAACGTAGTTAGGCGTTGGTTTCCGAATCCGAGGCTGCTGTATCGGCCTCAGCTTGAGACTCAGGTACTGAAGCCGCTTCACTTGGTTTATCCAATTTGTCCACGGCATCCTGTGCTGCCTTTTGTTCACCGGCAAGGATTTGTTCGCGCAGATCGGAAAGCGCACTCAGTTCACCCATGATTCCTGAATCGTTGGAAGAGTCTTGCTTGGACTTGGCCTGGTATTTGGCTACTTCCTGCTCCTCTCCGGAACGCTCTTTGTCTTTGGCTTCCTGCCAAGTCCTGGCATGGGATGCAACGATTCTGCGATTCTCCTTGTTGAACTCCATGATTTTGAAATCAGCTTTGTCTTCCAAACGCAGGGCCTTACCATCCGCTTTTTGCAATTGCTTCTTCGGAACAAAGGCTTCAACGCCGTAGGCGAATTGAACCATTCCGCCCTTTTCATCTATGCTGACCATGGTGCCTTGGTGTACAGAATTCTCGAAGAAAATCGTGGAAAAGGTATCCCAAGGATTTTCTTCAATCTGTTTGTGTCCCAGGCTCAAACGGCGTGCTTCGGTATCGATATCCAAGACAATCACATCCAACATCTGATCCTTCTTCACAAATTCTGAGGGGTGGTTGATTTTCTTGATCCAAGACAAATCGCTAACGTGTACGAGACCGTCCACCCCTTCGCCCAATTCTACAAATAGACCGAAGTTGGTGAGGTTACGAACACGGCCCGTCAAACGGGTACCGACAGGGAATTTCTCACGAATGGTGATCCATGGATCCGGGGTGAGTTGCTTGATCCCCAAGGACATTTTCCTTTCCTCTTTGTCGATGGACAAAATAACGGCCTTGACGGTTTCGCCCTGTTTGATGAAATCCTGTGGATTCCGCAAATGCTGTGACCAGCTCATTTCGGAAACGTGAACAAGACCTTCAACGCCTGGAGCAATTTCCAAGAAAGCGCCATAGTCGGCGACAGTCACTACTTTTCCTTCAATGATGGAACCGGATTCCAGATTGGCCGTAGCGGTCTCCCATGGATGAGCCGTTAATTGCTTCATGCCAAGGCTAATACGCTTGCGCTCGTCGTCGAAATCGATCACCACCACCTGTACCTTGTCATCCA